>JANNUW010000679.1:0-3381 GCA_031414095.1 Hyphomicrobium sp.
ACGCTGCTTCAACAAACTCAAAAACGCCCGCCGTCTCGCCACAAGGTACGACAAGACAGCGTACAGCTACTCAGGCTTCATCCACATCGTCTCAATTCGGTTGTGGATGAAAGAGTTTGTCAACAGGTCCTAGTTTTATGATTATTTCAATGGCGGGCCTGACACGGGAGGTCGGAGCGCCAAATTCCAATCTCCTGATGACACTCTGGGCCGTATTGGTTTTTGGGCTAGTCGCTCTTGTTGGGCCACTGACTGAAATCGTGGCCGCGCCTGCACTCCCACAAACTCTATTTGGCTGGGCCTCGGTTGCAGTCGTTGGCATCACATTTGCACTGGGATATTTGTGCTTTTTTGTAAGCGCCAACATAATAGGCGCAACACGCACTTCCATGCTCAGCATTTCCGAGCCGATCATGATTATCTTGTTTGCCGTGCTGCTTGCCGGAGAAAAAGTTAGCTTGGTTCAGTGGATTGGTATCATCATTGTGATTGGAAGCCTCGTGCTGTCCGAGGGTGTACGGCGTCAGGCACCACGCTGACGATAGAAGATGCCCGCTCTGGTTCGACATGGGAACAAGTGCAGCTGTCAAACCGCGTCGTTTGCGCCTCTTCATGCATACCAAACTGCCTGAAAAAGCGGACATTGCCGATTGAAGGTCAGCTATGTGCCGATGAGCGGACAAGCTGCGGCAAGGGCATGAGGTCTCAAACGGGCCAAAAGCGGATTTCCATCGGTTTGCAACCTGGGATAAAACGGGGCAAATTAAGACTTCCAATAGAAAAGTTGGGTAGCGCATGGCCGTTCTCAAACTCCAATTGCTTGGAGGTTTCAAAGTGATGAATGAAGCTGGCCGGGAAATTGTCATTTCGGCCAGAAAGGGCCGCGCATTGCTGGCGGTACTCGCTGTATCGCCGTCGGGATCGGTCAGCCGCGAAAAGCTGGCATCGCTTCTTTGGAGCGACCGGGGGGAAGATCAGGCCCGCAGCAGCCTGCGCCAGACATTGACCGTGCTCCGCAAGGAGCTTGGACCGTTAGGCGCAAAACTGCTCATTGCGGATGACCAGCGGGTGGAACTCGCACGCGACTCCATGGAAATAGATGCCGTGTCCATCATCAACCAGTCCAAAGGAAATAATGCACCGGCACTTCGCCGTGCGGCAAATCTGTATCAGGGGGAATTCCTTGCCGACGGAGAAGTTAGCGATCCGACGTTTGAAGAATGGCTTGCCGGCGAGCGCAGCCGGTTCCGTGATTTGATGATTTCCATTCTTGACAGGCTTTTGATGCTCGAACCGGTGATCGAACGGGTGGCTCTCGCAAAGCGCCTGCTTGCACTTGACCCGTTGCGTGAAGCGTCCCACCTTTTTCTCATGAATGCCTATGCCGATAACGGCGAGCGCAGCATGGCGCTTCAGCATTACTCTGCATGCCGGGACCTCCTGAAATCCGAATTGAATGTCCAACCTGGACAGGAAATTGAGCAACTTCGCCTTCGATTGATGGTCGATGCGTCTGCAACTTCGAAGGCATCCCAATCCGTTTCATCCAGTCTACCGTCACAAATTCGCGATGCAAAGCTTCAGGCGAAGCCGTCGATCGCCGTCCTGAACTTTACCAATCTCAGTAGCGATCCAGCCCAGCGCTATTTCAGCGATGGCATCACCTCCGACATCGTCACAGAGCTGTCACGCTTCCATCAATTGCAAGTCCGCGCCCAGCGAAGCTCCACCAACGGAGAACGACCTGTATTGGATGCTGCAAAGGCGGGCCATGAACTTGGAGTGCAATATGTGGTGGAAGGCAGCGTGCGCAGGCTGGCACAGCGCGTTCGCATCAACGTGCAACTTGTTGACGTCGATACCGGTGAGCATTTGTGGGCCGAGCGCTTCGATGCGAATGAGGACGAAATTTTTACCATGCAGGATCACATCGTAAGGTCAATCGCCGCGCAATTGTCCGTGCGTCTGCAACTTGCCGATCTGGAAAAGGCGTCCCGGAAGCCACCCAACAGCATGGCAGCCTATGACTATGTGTTGCGTGGCCATGCGCTGCCCGTCGGCGTTCCGGAAGCGGAGGCGGAAGCGCGGCGTCTGTTCCAGAAGGCCATCGACATCGACCCGGGCTACGCCCGCGCCTATGCGTCACTTGGCTCATACTACATATTCGAATGGTCTCGCGACCTCGATGCTCCCGCAGCGCTGCTCGACCAGACGTTGGCGCTGACAAAAAAGGCTGTGGCCCTCGACGACGGCGACGATTTCTGCCACGCCATGCTCGGCCGCGCACACATGTTCCGCCGTGACCACCAGCTTGCGGATTATCACTTTCAAAAAGCCCTTGCCCTCAATCCGAACAGTCCCTCTCTTATGGCCAGCCTCGGCATTCTCTACGGTTTTCGCGGTGATCCCCAGCGCGGTTTAGATTACTTCCGAGAGGCGCTGGCTATCGCCCCGCATTTCGATCCCACGTGGTATTGGCGCAACCGCGCAGTGGTTCATTTCATCGCCCAGGAATATGAGGAAGCGATTGAAGGCTTCAGACGCTCGCCGATACAGCCAGACTGGGTTGAAGCCTATCTGGCGGCGAGCCATGCTCATCTGGGCCAGATGGATGAGGCACGCAAGCATGCCGCGGCGACTCTGCACCTGACACCTCGGCTCACGATCCAAGCGATCCTTGCGGTAGACCCCTTTCGCCGTCGAGAAGATGCAGAGCATCTCGCCGACGGGTTGCGCAAGGCCGGAATTCCTGATTGATCTCATGCTTGAACAACAAAGGTGTTTAAGGCATCACCTTAATCGTGCTTGATAGCATCGCGGAGCAGGCTCTCCTGCTGGTCTGGGGCCAGCCGATTGAAGCCCTTCATTCCGATGTCGCTCAGCATGTGGGAATCTAGCACCGACAACAACGCGATCTGCTTGGCCACGTAAGCCTTCTGGGACTTGGCTGCCTGATATTGGCTGAGTGCCCGGGAAATTCTGCTGAATGTCGCGCTCATAGGCGTTGCGAAGGAAGTGATCGGTGAGTGGATCGTTGTCATGTGGTTTACCCCTTGGTTGCTGTCCCGGCACCCGGCCCACCCGTTCTGCCTTTGACATGACCCAACCTAGCCATTGCCCATCAAGGCGCTGTCAGATCGTCGTGAGCCCAGCGTCAAAAATGCGGAAAAGACCGTCAGAACGGATCAAAACTGCTCTTTCACATGATGCGTTCTGCTACGAGCTGAGTCCGCTTAGGGTCGATTTTGTTGCAGAAGTCGTCGGCACACCAAACAATGACCGCCTCTTGGGGTTCCTGGTGTCCGAGCCGAGCACTGAGCACCGTCTTGCCGCTGGCTCCGTGGGGAGTAGCGGCATTTTTCCGTTACTGAGACGCCTGAC
>JANNUW010000680.1:0-4406 GCA_031414095.1 Hyphomicrobium sp.
ACAAGGCGCTAAAGGCATGTTTCAAACTTTCGACAACGCAGCTTCCCCGCAGTCTTCGTTGGAGCGGGTCCGCAAATTGCGAGCGCTCCTGAGCGATCGTGGGATGGCTGCATTTCTGATCCCGCGGGCCGACGAGCACCAGGGCGAGTATGTGCCACCGTCGGCCGAGCGTCTCAAATGGCTCACCGGCTTTTCGGGAAGTGCCGGTGTCGCCGCCGTCGCCAAGAAGCGCGCCGCGCTATTCGTCGATGGCCGCTATACGCAGCAAGTGCAGACCGAAGCCGATGCCGGGCTGTTCGACTTTCCAGGGCTCGCCCGTCTACATCTGCACGAATGGCTGACGGCGCACTGCGGCCGCGGCGATGTGGTCGGCTTCGATCCGTGGCTGCATACGGCGGGAGAAATCGGCCGGCTAAAAGACGCGCTGAAACCGCACGGCATCAAATTGGCGCCGGCGAAATTCAACCTCGTCGATAAAGTCTGGGGCGGCGAGCGCCCGTCTCCGCCCGATCATCCCATCATCACCCACGCCATGGCGCACGCTGGCCGCAGCATGCCCGGCAAACTTGCCGACGTGCAGAAACTCCTGAAAACCGCCGGACACGACGCGGCCGTACTCACGTTGCCCGACAGCATTTGCTGGCTCTTCAACGTGCGCGGATCGGACGTGGCGCACAACCCTGTGGTTCTGAGCTTCGCGATCGTGCCCGCATCGGGCAAGCCGGAACTGTTTGTCGCTCCCGACAAGATCACCAAGGCTGCGCGCGCGCACTTTGACGGCGTCGCGAAGCTTTCGAACCCAGCCAAAATGCCCGAGCGGTTGAAGGCTTTGAAAGCGGCGGGCAAGCGGGTGCGTGTGGACTTGGAAACCGCGGCCTGGTGGTTCGCCCAGTGCTTGGGCCCGAAGGTTGCCATCAAGGGCGCCGATCCGTGCATCGCGCTCAAGGCCATCAAGAACGCCACCGAGATCGACGGCGCGCGCGCGGCCCACGTGCGCGATGGTGCGGCCGTCTCTAACTTTCTTGCCTGGCTCGACGGCGCGACCGGGACGGGCGTGGTCGATGAAATCACCACGGTGCGCAAATTGGAGGAGATGCGAGTCGCCACGGGCGTTCTGCTGGAAATTTCTTTCGATACGATATCGGGCAGCGGACCCAACGGCGCCATCGTCCACTACCGCGTGTCTGAAAAGACCAACCGCGATTTAAGATCGGGTGAGCTGTTCCTCATCGACAGCGGCGCACAATATGCTGACGGCACGACCGACATCACGCGCACGATCGCGATCGGTGAGCCGAGCGATGAGATGCGCGAGCGCTTTACGCTGGTCCTCAAAGGGCACATCGCCATCGCCACGGCGCGGTTTCCAAAAGGCACGCGCGGCATTGACCTCGATGCCTTTGCGCGCCGCGCCTTATGGGACAAGGGTCTCGACTACGATCACGGCACCGGCCACGGCATCGGCAGTTATCTGTCGGTCCACGAAGGTCCACAGTCAATCAGCCGCGCCGGCATGTATCCGTTGGAACCGGGCATGATCTGCTCCAACGAGCCCGGCTATTACAAGGCCGGCGCCTACGGCATTCGCATCGAAAGTCTGGTGCTCGTCACGCCCTCTCAAATACCTGATGGCGGAGATCGTGCGGTCATGGGTTTTGAAACACTGACGATGGTTCCCATCGACCGGCGCTTAATCGACAAGCGTCTTCTTGCGAAGGCCGAACTGGAATGGCTCGACGCCTATCACGCCCGCGTCCGCGACATCATCGGCCCGCTCGTCGACCCCTCCGCGCGCGCATGGCTCGAAGAGGCAACGCAGCCGTTGTAGGATTGTTCGTTTTGGGAAATCAGGCGGATGCGATAAGCGCCAGCCATTCGTCTTCGCTCAAGACGGCGAGACCCAGTTCGCGCGCGGTGGTGAGCTTCGAGCCGGCGTCAGCGCCGGCAACCACATAGTCGGTCTTTTTAGAAACCGAACTCGCGACCTTGGCACCAAGCCGCTCGGCCTGAGCTTTAGCCTCGTTGCGCGTAATTTTTTCAAGCGACCCCGTGAACACCACCGTCTTGCCCGTGACCGGTGAGGCGAGCGCTTGTTGGCGCACGAACGGTTCAACCTCGACCTCCTTCAGAAGATCGTCGACGGCGGCGGCGTTGTGGGGCTCGTCGAAAAATGAAATGAGCGCGTCGGTCGCGACTGAACCGACACCATCGAGCGCCGTGAACTCGAGATAGGCGTCTCCCGGCCGCTCACCCGCCGCGCGCACGGCTACGCTTTCGAGTTTTGAAAGTTCGCCGAACGCATCGCGCAGCACGTCGATCGATGACGCCCGCACGCCCTTAATCGCTTTCAGACCTTCGAACCCACCGGGGCCTCTCGCCGCGAAAAGTTCGCCAGGCTCAGCCGCGCGTGCGTAGTAGCCAATCAATAGCTCAGCTGATTTGGGCCCAAGCCCCGGCAAACCGATGAGCCGCCGGTAGTTGTCGCCCGGACGGGTCTCGACGGCCGCCGCAACGGCGGCGCGCAACGCTTCGAACGTGCCGTAGGCTTTGGCGAGATCTTTCGATGTCGTTTCCCCAACGTGGCGGATGCCCAACGCGTAGATGAAACGCGCCAGCGCAATCTTCCGGCGGCCATCGATGGCTCTGAAAAGCTTTTCGACTGATTTTGGCCCCAGACCCTCGCGGTCCTTGAGGCGCTTCAACTCGCCTTTGTCGCGCGCCGCCAACGTGAAGATGCCAGCCGGATCGCGGATGAGGCCATCATCGTAGAAGGCTTCAATTTTTTCATCGCCGAGCCCTTCAATGTCGAAGGCGAGCCGCGACACGAAGTGCTTCAATCGCTCCTTAGCCTGCGCCGGGCAGACGAGCCCGCCCGTGCAGCGGCGCACGACATCGGACCCCGCGCCGTCGTCATCGGTTTCGCGCACGGCTTCGCTGCCGCAAACAGGGCACTGCTCGGGCAACCGATAGGGCTTGGCATCGGGCGGCCGCTTCTCGAGAACGACGCGCACCACCTGCGGGATGACATCGCCGGCGCGTTGCACGACCACGGTGTCGCCGATGCGAATGTCTTTGCGCGCGATCTCGTCTTCGTTGTGCAGCGTCGCGTTGGCGACAACGACGCCGCCGACCGTCACGGGCAGCAACTTGGCGACCGGTGTCAGCGCGCCGGTGCGGCCCACCTGAACCTCGATGTCGTTGAGAACGGTGGTCGCCTGCTCGGCCGGGAACTTATAAGCCAGCGCCCAGCGCGGGCTGCGTGACACGAAGCCGAGCCGCTCCTGCCAGTCGAAGCGGTCGACCTTGTAGACCACGCCGTCGATATCGTACCCGAGGTTCGCGCGCAGGCCTGCTATCTCGCGATAAAAGTCGAGCATCGCGGCGGTATCCGAACACAGCCGCGTATGACTGTTCACGGGCAAACCCCAGCCGCTAAAAACGTCCATCATGCCCATTTGCGTGGTGGCCGGCAGTACCGACATCTCGCCCCACGTATAGGCGAAGAATTTGAGCGGCCGCTTGGCGGTGATGCTGCTGTCGAGCTGGCGCAGGGAACCCGCAGCCGCATTGCGCGGGTTGGCGAAAATCTTGTCGCCGGCTTGTGTCTGATCGTCGTTGAGCCGCTTAAAATCGGCGTGGCTGAGATAAATTTCGCCGCGCACTTCCGCAATGGCCGGCACGTCGCGCCCCGTCAACCTATGTGGGATGCTTTGCATCGTGCGCACGTTGGCTGTGACGTTCTCGCCTTCAGCGCCGTCGCCGCGCGTTGCAGCCTGCACCAGCCGGCCGTTCTCGTAGCGCAGTGAAATCGACAGTCCATCGATCTTGGGCTCGGCCGTGAACTCAAGCGCCGAGCCAGAATCGAGGCCCAGGAACCGGCGCACACGATCGACGAAATCGTGCACATCCTGATCGTCGAAGGCATTGCCGAGCGACAGCATGGGAACGGCGTGGCGCACTTTGCCAAACCCCGAGGCCGGCGCCGCGCCAACGCGCTGTGAAGGACTGGCGTCCGTTTTGAGATCGGGAAATTTAGCTTCGATGTCGACGAGCCGGCGCCGCAGCGCATCGTAGTCGGCGTCGGACACGAGGGGGTCATCGGATTGATAGTACGCCGCATCCAGTTCGGCGATGCGGGCCGACAACTGCGCGTGCTCGTCGCGCGCTCGAGCGGAGGGCGCACCGGCAACAAGAGGGGCGGGAGACGATGAACGTGATGATTTCATGCGGACAGTGGAGCCAGTCGGATCGCAAAGCGGACGCTAAAGCGTGCCGCCCAGCGAAAGCTTCGGCACGGCCTTCCAAGCCTTGGTGATCCACGAGTCGCCGTCTTCGCGGGGCGCCAACCCACCCGACGCGAGCAGCGTGTACGATGACTTGTACCACTTCGATTCCGGGAAGTTGTG
>JANNUW010000681.1:0-1495 GCA_031414095.1 Hyphomicrobium sp.
AACGACAACGGATCGGCATCGAGCGGGCGCGAAGAGACAAGAAATACAGGGGGCGAAAGCCGGTCGCGGCTGACACGGTGGCCCAGATCAAACAACTGAAGGACGAGGGCCGGCGGCCCACCGATATCGCCCGATTAGCAAGTGTTGCCAGATCTACTGTCTACAAAGTACTCGGCCGGGATGGCTGACCGGCCGCCGAAATGCATCAAACTGGCAATTTACAAATGTGGTGCGGACGTCCGCGCATTCATGGCCGGACGTCGCGATTGACTCGGAGCCGCCGAAGCTGTCATTGGCTGGCCGGACGTAGTTTTGTCAGCTTCTTTAGGGTTCAACGGACGTAGCAGCTGGCAGCCGCGCCCGATCTTAGTTCTCTAGCTCGCTCGATGCGAATGTTCAGACACAACAGTCTAACGGATCACAAATCCCTGGCTGACGGGGTCCTCTTCATCGAGGAGCCACTTGGCATAGCCGATCACGCTCGCAGTGCCCTTTACGGTCGGCACCACGGCGCGCTTGCCTCCGATGGTCGTCTCGCGCACGAGACACCCCTCGAACTGGCCAGACCCCAAAAGCCCCTCCGAGCGGATGGTCTGGCCCATCTTGATCTGACCGCGCGCCTCGAACATCGCCATCATGGCGCTGGTGCCGGTGCCGCCGGGTAGCGGTCCATCTTGCCGTCAGAGAAGACGTGGACGTTCCTGTAGAGGGAATCGGGTCGGTCCGGCTCATGCCAGAACGTGCAGAAATGCAGCCCCTTGGTATCGGGCTTCGTGGGGTGCTGGATCTGCATGCGCGCATTGATCTGCTTCTTGACGAGTTCACCCATGTCCGAGAGCAGCCTGCCGTTCTCAGGACAGATGCGCCTTTCCTTGTCCGGCCACTTGATCTGAGCGAAGAAGTTGCCGCCGAATGAGATGTCCGCCTTGAGGTCGCCGTAACCCGGTAACGTGACCGGTACGTCCTGCGCCAAAACGAAGGCCGGCACGTTCTCGAACCGCGTCCACTCGGCTTTGCCATCGGTCATCTTGACCTCGGCCGTGACCCGACCCACCGGCGTCTCGTATCGAATCGTCGAGATCGGCTCGACGACCTTGTGCAGAAGCCGATGCGTCGCCATCACCATCGATAGCGCGATGGTGCCGTGGCCGCACATCTCGACGAACCGCTCGCCGTCCATCCACAACATGCCGGCATCGGCGTCGGGCTCGTGTGGCGGCGTCAGGAACACGCCGAACATGTCCTGATGCCCGCGCGGCTCTCGCATCAGCGACGTGCGCACGAAATCGTAATTGTCCTGCAGGAACTTGCGCTTGGCCAGGATGTCCAGGCCGGCGGGATAGGGGATGCCGGAGTGCACGATGCAGGTCGGTTCGCCCTCGGTGTGCGTGTAGATCACATCGATGAAATGAGACCTATGCATGCGGACCTCTCTCGTGTTGGGTGGGATTCGTGTGCGGTGGCTACGGTGTGGCGGCGCTAGGGCCCAAGGCAA
>JANNUW010000682.1:0-4825 GCA_031414095.1 Hyphomicrobium sp.
CCAACCCAGAAAACGATGTTGGAACCAATCGAGCGCATGAAGCGCTATCCAGGAGTCTTGTGGCATGTAATTTCCGGAAATCACGATCCTCATCGAGGGAATGATCCACCCCCATTGAAGTGGTCCGACTTGAAGTATGTCTTATGGCAGCAAGGAGGACTGATATGCCGAAGAAACGACACAAGCCGGAGGAGATCATTGCGAAGCTGCGCCAGGTTGATGTTTTGGCCTCGCAGGGAACATCGATTGCCGATGCGGTGCGCCAGATTGGCGTGACCGAAGTGACGTATTACCGATGGCGGCAGGAGTATGGGGGCCTGAAGCTTGATCAGGTGAAGCGACTGAAGGAGCTGGAACTTGAGAACGTCCGGCTTCGGAGGGCGGTTTCTGATCTGACCCTCGATAAGCTGATCCTCAAGGAGGCTGCCCGGGGAAACTTCTAAGCCCCGCGCGACGCCGGGCTTGTATCGCTCATGTCCGGCAACACCTGTCGATCTCCGAGCGCCGCGCCTGTGTGGCGCTCGGTCAACATAGATCGACACAGCGCAAAATCCCGCGGGGCCGAGAAGACGAAGATCGCCTTACAGAAGACCTGATTGAGCTGACCCGGCAGTATGGCCGTTACGGCTATCGCAAGATAGCCGAGCTATTGCGCCGGTCTGGCTGGCTCGTGAATGACAAGAGGATCGAGCGGCTGTGGCGGCGCGAGGGGCTGAAAGTCCCAAAGAAACAGCCAAAGCGCGGAAGGCTCTGGCTCACCGACGGGTCATGCATCCGCCTTCGGGCCGAATATCCAAACCATGTCTGGTCCTACGATTTTGTCGAAGATCAAACCCATGAGGGAAAGAAGCTTCGCATGCTCAACATCGTCGACGAGTTCACCCATGAATGCCTGGCCATCCGGGTTGATCGCAAGCTCAAAGCCATCGACGTGATCGATGTCCTGTCGGACCTGTTCATCCTGCGGGGCGTGCCCCGACACATACGGTCAGACAACGGCCCCGAGTTCGTGGCCAAGTCCGTTCAGGACTGGATCGCTGCAGTCGGTGCCAGGACCGCATACATCGCACCGGGTAGCCCTTGGGAAAATGGTTTTATAGAGAGCTTCAACGCACGGCTACGCGACGAACTTCTGAACGGCGAGATCTTCTACACGCTGAAAGAAGCCCGGATCGTCATTGAAGCCTGGCGGCGCCATTACAATACCGTCAGGCCGCATGCCTCTCTCGGCTATCGCGCTCCAGCACCTGAGGTATTTGTACCCGCACTCGCCGCGTGGCCGTCTGCGCGCCCCCAACCCGCTCCGCCGGCCACGCTACCACTGGCGCCAAGGCCAGATTCAAACTAACATTGTACCCGGACCACTCAGGTGGGGCTGGTCACCGACACTTGCCCCTTCGCTGAGGCGTTGTCATCTGGAGGTATTGTTTCTGATTGTTACCAATGAAACTGGGGGTATTTTTGCCCCATTTTAAATACCTTATCTCGTTGAATTTGTTGAGGGGATTAGTAGCTAAATCATTCGCAACAAGTACTTCATCGCCGCTTGCCGAGCCTGTTCTTTCGCCGAATAGTGACCATGTTTCTCTGCATTTCTATTGCCCTTTGGCGCTCCAGTGGCCTTGCCGCCGTGCATCCGGCACCTACCATTCTTCATCGCCCGGTTCGGCACGGTTTTAATCGGTGGCCTTTGCATAGACGAGTGGGACTGAGCCCAATGTCGCAATTGCCAGCCCAATTTCTGCCTGCCAGTTGGGAAGATACTCAGATATCCATGCAGGCGTGAAGGTTGCCCAATCGAGAAAAGGCAGTGAATTTTGTTGCATGTAACCATAGGTCCAAAGCGCGCAACCTACTCCCGTCAATGCCCAACCTAAAAATGTGAGTCTGCGCGAATCTGCCGTTAGTTGCATTCAGTTGGCAACTGTCTTCCGCTTCCTGCGCCAGCCCATGAAGCCCATAGCACCAAGGCCTGCTGCGAAGAGAGGGAGGGCTGCGGGGAGCGGGACAGGGTTGGGCAACAAGCTGAAACTTGCACTTCTAAGCCCAATTTTACCACCGTCAGGAACTCCCGTCCATTCAGGAACTCCCGCCCATTTTAGGGTTATTGTATCACCTATCAATGAGCCAATAATACCATTGTCAAACCCGTCAAAAACTTCCAGCAGGACAAGCCCGACAAATGCACTGCTCATCAACTTAATTTCCCAAGGAAGCGCACCAGATTCAGTCAGGACATTGTCAGACACGGTAAAACCTGTGTCGAAGAAATTCACTTCATCTATGTTATAAGTAACGCCAAGTGTCCTAATATCGTCAACGAGGCCGAATTCTATTTCTGGTCCGATCGTGACAGTTTCATCAACATTATTCAGATAGGGCAAAGGTACAGATACAACTCCATTTGCTGGATCAAAGAAGTTTGGACCTAGGACTATCAGGGAACCGGTTACGCTTTCGCCAATGAGTGATGCACTGGCTGGACTAATTGCCAATCCCATGAGCATAGCTATACCCAACAAGCCCGTTTTGAATGCCTTTGACATGATCTGTCTCCCTACAACCCGCACCGATGAGGAGACTGCCACATCAGATTGACTTTAGCAAAGGCCGGGCTCCTGGATGCCGGCGTCGCCCCGATGCTAGGGCTTACATCGGCCCTATTGCCTCTATAAGGCGGGTTTCGCATTGAGGTAGATCAATACTGCCGACTAGTGGTTTCCACCCTACCCAGCCACAGCAGCCTTCCGCCTGCGCCAGCCCATGAAGCCCATGCCAGCAAGCAACTGAATAAACGATGAAAATAGACAGAAAGGACATGGCTAAACGTGCAGACTGTTAAAATTCTAGCAAACGTGTCAGCCTTTCGTCAGCATCTTTGGGCTAATTAATAGACTCTCAAGGCAGTGATTCTTGATTGTTTTAACCTGGTTGAGGTAATGAAATGCGAAATTCAACATCAATTTTGAGCCTGTTACTAGCAGTCGGTATCTACGGTGCCGGCCCAGTAATAACAAAATTTGGCCCGTTTGCTGCAACTTTGGCACACGCTGAAAGCGGAGAAGGCGGCGACGGAGAAGGCGGAGAAGGCGGCGGCGGAGAAGGCGGCGGCGATGATGGTCCAGACCATGATTCAGGCGACGACTCGTCCGATGATTCAGGCGACGACTCGTCCGATGATTCAGGCGACGACTCGTCCGACGATTCAAGCAGTGCCGGTGATGACGATTTAGCGGATGATGCCGACGACGTCGTTGTGGTCTCAAACGGTTTGTGCGTAGCCAATTGTAACCAAAAGTAAGAAAACCAGGGTAAGGCGTATTGTCTGCAAACCAGAAGAGGCGTCGCTACTCATTGTTGGGTACCGCGGATTCGCGAACAGAGCTTGTTTCAAACGAAAAGTATAAGGGTCGGAATGTTGATTCCGACCCTTCTTACGTTCAAGCTATTCGCTCAAATTGAACTTAAAGTCATATTCTGAACCCTCAGCATTACGAGCGTGAAGCTGCATATCGCCTCGTGTGGTCATATATTTCCCGGTGCCCCCAGTTACCGCCCAAACCGAGTCCTTGCCATCGAGAAACGGGCCTTCAACTGTTAACTGCCCGTCGGCAAGGCTTACCGTAGCAACGCATTCCCAGGCCTTTCCAGTTACAATGCGAATGCACCAGCCATTATCATCACCGACTTTTGTCGTATTTGCCTCATCATAAACCTCATTGGCAAAAGTCAGAATATCACCGGGACTGTCATCTTTAGCGCCAATATCGGCCACAGCATCAGTCGTAGCCCTTTCTACAAGGTTCATACTCATAGATGCACCTGTCGCGGCAGACCCGAACAAGGTCACCGTCCCCAAAACCGCGACTGACGACAGGGCCAAAACTCGCTTAAAAGTTACAAGCAACATAATCCCCTCCTGAGGCAACAAGCGAGAAGCCACAACGGCCTCCGCCAGCCGAAAATCCTATATCAATTCCTGACTGCCAGCAAACGACTGGCCGTCGCCGTGCTTGAAAGCAATGCCTATGTCTGGACTTCAAAACGAAGCTCCCGCCTACCGAGCCACAGCAGCCTTTCGCCTGCGCCAGCCGAGGAAGCCCATCGCACAAAGGGCTACGAAACAGGTGATAAAGTGGAGATTATGCGCGTCTATGAATATGGGAGAAAATTACTATAACACGGGAGCTGGTGCCTCAGTAAACCTTGATGGCTTTCAGGTTTACTGAGAACCCGTGTTTCCCCCGCCTGCAGAAAAGCCCGGCCTTGCGCGATGTGCAGGTGATGTCGCGCGTATTCATGCTCTTGCCATAGGCGAGTTTTGGCGCTTCCTCCGGATACCATGCATCGCCCTCATATGCGCCGGTCTCCGCCGCCTTATCTTTTTCGAGGCTGATATACGCAGAAAGATAGGGCACACTTGCGGTCGTCTGTGTCGGGTCGCGGCGCACGCAGTAGATGCGATCCGAAGGGTCGCTTTGAATCTGGCAAGCGATGTTGCCTGATGGCGTCATGAATGTTGGCCCGTCATCAGCAAGGGCAGTACCGCAGCTAACCACTATTGCGACAAACAAAAAAGCTGAAAGGAACTTCATATCGCATCCTCCATTTATTGCATCCGCACAGGGAGTTGCAGTGTTTGAATTACCTGCATCTTTGGCGCGAGGGTCTCAATGATAGAAATAGGTCGAAATCGATCGGATGACCGACTACCTGAAGTTCAACGGCTCATCACCATCAATGCGTCAAATAGCAACCAAAGCAACCTTTCGCTTCCTACGCCAGCCCATCAAGCCCATGGCACCGAGGCCTGCTGCGAAGAGCG
>JANNUW010000683.1:0-7048 GCA_031414095.1 Hyphomicrobium sp.
CTCCTTGCAGCATTCATCACGGAATAAGCACTGCTCGCCCATGCACCTTGCCGTGGTGCAAATCGAGCAGGGCCTGATTGGCTTCACTCAGACGGTATTCTTTGGTCCTCAGATTGACGCGGCCGCGATCGGCAAGTGCCATCAGCTCAACAAGTTCGGCGTATGTGCCAACCAAGTTGCCAACGATTGTTTTTTCAGACGCAATCATGTCGAGAGTCGGGACGTCGACGCGGCCGCCGTAGCCGACGATGTAGTAGAAGCCGTCGTTGCGCGTGGCGGCGAGCCCCTTTGCGATGGAGTCGCCTTCACCGACAAAATCGATCACGGCTTCGGCGCCCATTCCGCCGGTGAGTTCGAGGATCGCCTCCACTTCCTGCCCGTTGGCCTGGACGAGATAATCGGCACCACAGGCCTTTGCGAGCTCCAACGCACCCGGGGCGCGATCGACGGCAATGACCGTGGCTGCGCACAACGCCTTCAGAACTTGAACTCCGATATGGCCCAGGCCGCCAACGCCGATAGCGACAACAAATTGTCCAGGCAGCAGATGGCGCGATGCTTTTTTAGCAGCCCTGTAAGCCGTCAGGCCAGCGTCTGTGTAGGGTGCGACATCCTTTGGCGACAGAGTCTTTGGCAGCTTGATGATGGCGCGCTGGCCGGTGCGCAGATATTGCGCATATCCGCCGTCGGCATTGATACCGGGAAAGGTACTGGTGGCAGCGTGCATGTCGTTGCCACGCCGGCACGATAGGCAATGCCCATTTGTCACCAGCGGATGGCAGATGACGGCATCCCCAACCTTGAAGCCTTCGACGCCCGAGCCCATGGACTCGATCCAGCCGGCGTTCTCGTGGCCCATGATGTAGGGCAGCTTTACGTTAGACTTCTCGCGCCAGATACCTTCCACAATGTGCAGATCGGTCCGGCACACTCCGGCACCGCCAATGCGAACAATGACATCGGTCGGTGACTGGATGCGAGGGTCGGGAACGTCTTCATATTTGACGAATTCGGCGCCCGCCAATTTTTCGTCGTAGCTGTGCAGTACTGCCGCCTTCATGCCCCGCAACCCTTCCATCCCCGCCCGACCCTTTGCAGGTCGTTGTTAAGACTTTAGTAGCAACGGCCGTGCCAACGGAGTAACTGCCTGTAAATACTGGATGTCTTCTATTTTTTCATGATGCTATGCTGTTCGGGGTAAGCGCCCCTCGACAACAACTGTTGAGTTTCTCAACATTGTTGCGATGCACGCTATTAGAGAGCCGCAAAACTCAGAGCCACGCCGGTGGCCTTTCCGGTGGCGCTGCGGGTCTGGCAGCCTGCCATGACGGCCATTTTGGAAATTTTGCAGATGGATGGCGGCGGATTGTTATTGCTCTGCAATATACTTGGTTAGACATTGTCAGTCATAGATCGACCTATTCGGCAGTGGTAAGTCTGTTGAATTTTACCCGGCTTTCATTTAGCCTGCGCAGCAACAATCTTTAAAAAATTAAATCTGGGCTGGCACTTTTCACTGAATGGATGGCAATGGACGAGCGAACTGTCCGGGATGCCTGGGAGCGGTTTGTGGGAGGCAGCGATGCACCTGATGCCGTAAGCTCGACCGTGGCGTCGTCGTGGCAGCGCAGCAAATCGTTTAAGGTCGATGTCGGCAGCCGTGGCGCGCCTGTTTTGTCCGAAGGTGAGCTTTACCGGAAACGCGCCGATAGCGCCTTGTTGACGTCCTCGGCCCGGTTGGCAACGGAACGCGCCAGTCAATCGCTAAGTGAAACGAAGACGATGCTTATCTTGACCGACGGGTCAGGCCACATCATCGAAACTATTGGCGATACGCGGACCATCGAGACGGGCCGGGAAGTCCACTTGGAACACGGCGGGTGCTGGGCTGAAGAAAAAATTGGCACCAATGCTATCGGTACCTCGATGGCATCAATGCAGCCCGTCCAAATTCACGCCGCCGAGCATTTCTGTGCCGATGTCCAGCGCTGGACTTGTGCTGCGGCGCCCATTTTCCACCCCATCGACCGCGAAATGCTGGGAATTATAGACATATCGGGGCCACCGGCGACGTTCAGCTCGCTCAATCTGGCTCTCGTCATTTCGTTCGCCGATCACATAGAAGCCCTTATGGCTCAATCGATCCAGAAAGATCATTCCCGGCTCATGAGCTGCTTCCAGGAGAAGCAGCGAAAGTGGGCGAGCCACGACATGATGGCCATCGATCGTCGCGGCACGATTGTGCAAACCTCACCAAATGCGTTGCGTAACGTCGCGCAGCACTGCGAGCGTACGCCAAACGCTGGCGGCCTCTCATTTTTGAAGTCCGTTGCGTTCGAGGACTGGGAAGCGGACTTGGCACGCCGTTTTACCGATGCCCGCCTTGTCCTTGTCCGGGATGGCGGCATCGAACTGGGTGCCGTACTTGTTTTCCCATCCAGAATCCGGCCGATGCCAGAGGGAAACAGACGGGGCCGTGCTGCTTCAGCACCGTTTGAGTGCGGTCTCGAGTCTCAAAATCTCGATACCGAGAACCCTCATCGCGTCCCGGCACATCAGGCGGCGGCGCGCAAAGGCGCACAGTCCGTATCGCCATCTCAGGGCAAGGGGCACCATTCGGCGACCAACTTCGTTTCGCTTGATCCGCGCGTCAAAGCCATTTGCAAGGACGCGGCCGCAGCGGCGCGCCTCCGTATGCCCGTGCTCATTTGCGGACAAACTGGAACCGGCAAGGAAGAATTGGCGCGCTTTGCGCATCACTCCAGCGGCCGCAAGGGGGCATTTGTTCCCGTAAACTGCTCAGCGCTTCCCGAAAGTCTGATTGAAGCGGAACTGTTTGGATATGCCGATGGTGCCTACACGGGAGCCCACAAGGGCGGTTCGCCTGGCCTGATCAAGGAAGCGCATGGCGGCACGCTATTCCTAGATGAAATAGGGGACATGCCGTTCGCCCTGCAGTCGGTGCTGCTGCGTTTCCTCGACGATCTGACGGTCCGGCCGATCGGCGGCGCGAGCAGCAAGGTCGATGTGCTCGTCGTGTCGGCGACCAATGTCGATTTGGATCACGCGGTAGCAAATAAGCGTTTCCGGCCTGATCTTCTCTACCGCCTCAACACGATGCATCTGACCTTACCGCCCCTAAGTGAGCGCGATGATTTCAAGGCCATTGCCTCACATTTGCTCACAACGATCAATCCGCAATTCACGATGACAGCAGGCGCTTTGGTGGCCCTCGAAAGGCGTCCGTGGAACGGAAACGTGCGAGAGCTAAAAAGCGCGCTGGCTCGCATTTCGATGAATGCGCATGACAACCTCATCGACGAAGACCTCGTGGCATCGCATTTAAGTTCAGCTGTGCGCCAAGGCCCGGCTAACGGATCGTTGCGGGATACCCAACGCGCACGCCTGATGGAAGTGCTTGCCGAAACAGGCGGCAATGTCAGCGAAACGGCGCGACGGCTCAACATCTGCCGTAATACTGTCTACAAGGCCCTAGGGTCCGGTACCGTCAGCTGAAGCTCAAATCAATTGCGAAATACAAAGACGCTGATCCAGTTTTTGGACCGCATCGTATTGTTGTGCCATAGCTCGGTCTTGTTTGCAGTGCACGCGCGTTGCATTGCTATACAATTACCAGCACCACATTTGCTCAGATTGTGAACAGATCAGAATCGCTATTTCAAGAAACACCAATTATTATCAGAACATTACTGCCGTGGCATGCCCATTGCTTTTATTTGGGAAGGGTGTCGCGAATGATACCGTGCGAACCCGCAAAACCAATAAGGCACTAGGGGAGAAACCATGGACGATGTACGCAATTCCCGAAAATCGGGACATCGCACGACAAGTTTTTGGAGGGCACTTGCCTCTTGCAGCGCGCTCGCCGCTGCGGCTGTCATGTCTCAGTCTGCCGTTGCAAAAGACGTCACGATGGATGACCTTTTGAACGACGCAACAACAACCGGCGACGTTCTGCAGAACGGCATGGGTTTCAATGCTCAGCGTTTTAGCCCACTCAAGGCCATCAATACGGAGACGGTTAAACAGCTTGTACCGGCCTGGGCCTTCTCGTTTGGCGGCGAAAAAATGCGCGGCCAAGAAACCCAGCCGATGGTCGAAGACGGCGTGATGTACGTCACCGGCTCCTACAGCCGCATGTTCGCCATCGACGTCAAGACCGGCAACAAGCTTTGGGAATATGCTGCCCGCCTGCCTGAAGGCCTGCTGACCTGCTGCGACGTTATCAATCGCGGCGCGGCTCTGTTTGGCGACAAAGTCTACTTCATGACGCTCGACGCCAAGGTCGTCGCCCTCGACAAGAAGTCCGGCAAGGTCGTCTGGTCGAAGGATATTGATGATCCAACAGCTGGCTACACCGCAACAGCAGCACCGCTGATCGTTCCTTCCAAGGCTCATGGACCGCTTATCGTGACCGGCGTGTCGGGCAGCGAGTTCGGCATCGTGGGCCGTGTTGAAGCCCGCAAGGTTGACAACGGCGACCTCGTATGGTCGCGTCCCACAATCGAAGGCAACGTCGGGACGTTTCAAGGCAAACCCGGAACCATGACCGGCAAGGCAAACGAGTCATGGCCCGGCGATCTGTATAAGACAGGCGGCGGCGCACCGTGGCTCGGCGGCACCTATGATCCCGACACCAAGCTGGTGTTCTTCGGGGTCGGCAATCCCGGTCCGTGGAACAGCCACATCCGTCCCGGCGACAATAAATGGGGCTGCGCGCGCATCGCCATCGATGTAGAAACCGGCGAAATCAAGTGGGGCTTTCAGACCACCCCGCATGACGGCTGGGACTATGACGGCACCAACGAAGTCGTCTCGTTCGACCTGAACGGCGTCAAGGCTGCCGCGACTGCTGACCGTAACGGCTTCTTCTATGTGCTTGAACGTGCCACCGGCAAGTTCATTTCGGCGGCTCCGTTCGTCGAGAAGATCAACTGGGCAAAGGGCATCGACAAGGACGGCCGTCCGATCTTCGATCCTGCCTTCCGTCCGGGCGATCCGTCAAAGTCTGAAGATGGCAAGAAGGGAAGCTCGATCTTCGCGATCCCGTCCTTCCTCGGCGGCAAAAACTGGATGCCGATGGCCTATAGCCCCGACACCAAGCTCTTCTATATCCCATCCAACGAATGGGGCATGGATCTGTGGAACGAGCCTGTGACCTACAAAAAAGGCGGCGCTTATCTTGGTGCCGGCTTCACGATCAAGCCAATCTTCGACGACCACATTGGTTCGCTCAAGGCCCTTGATCCGGCCACTGGCAAGATCATCTGGCAGAACAACAACAAGTCTCCGCTTTGGGGTGGCGTTCTCACCACTGCGGGCGGCCTTGTGTTCTACGGCACACCCGAAGGACTTCTGAAAGCAGTCGATGCCAAGACAGGCAAAGATCTTTGGTCGTTCAACACCGGCTCTGGCATCGTTGGCTCACCTATCACTTGGGAACAAGATGGCGAACAGATGATAACAGTCGTGTCCGGCTGGGGTGGCGCCGTGCCGCTCTGGGGTGGCGAAGTTGCCAAGACCATCGCTCACTTTAATCAGGGCGCAATGACTTGGACCTTCAAACTGCCCAAGACGACAGCATCGAAGTAACAGACCTCAAGGCTGATAAGCCAAGGTTTAATTGATCGTGCGGCCCGGGCGGGACCAATCTGCTCGGGCCGCATTTTTCTGAGTTGGTAAGGCAGCAGCTTGGAGCCTTCTTTAGTTGGCAAAGGGGCTTGCCTGCCGTGCGCAATTGTCCCCACATTGCGGCCCCGGCCCCGGCCCCGGCATCGCGGCCGAATATCGATGACATCGAAGGTTCGAAATCAATGCGAAGTGCTTGCGTTTTCGTGCTCTTGACATCAATCTTCGCAAGCTTCAGCCCGCAAGCTCGAGCCGAAGACGGTGTCGACACAGCATTGATCGTTTCGGTTGACGTTTCCCAGTCCGTCGATGAAGAGCGTTACAAATTGCAAATGGAGGGCATTGCCCAAGCCATCGAAGACCCGGAAGTCGTCGCCGCCATTACCAGTGGAACCCAAGGTGGCATCATGATCGCCATGGTGACATGGGCGGACCAGTCCGATCTGGCCATGGATTGGAAGCGCATTGCATCTCAGGCCGATGCCACTGCTGTTGCAGCTTTAGTCCGCAGCCTTCCTCAAAAGGGCGGCGAGTTCACCTGTCTCGCGCGCATGCTGCACTCCGTCAGCACCAATATTGTACCCAATATTCCGGTTCCCGCCGCGCGCGTGGTCGTCGACGTATCCGGCGACGGCATCGACAATTGCTCCACCAAAGACGACATCCACGCCGAGCGCGATGCCGTCTTGGCGACTGGCGCCATCATCAATGGTCTACCGATCATAACTTCGGAAACGGTCGTCGGATCGGGAGCCTACCGGGCGCCCGGTTATGGGCTGCAAGAACTCTCCAATCAGCCCGATCTCGAACGCACAACATTAGACCAATGGTTCAGCGATCACATCATCGGCGGCGAGGGGGCCTTTGTCATCGCAGCCCATGGCTATGACGATTTCGGCCGCGCCTTCCGCAGAAAATTCGTGACAGAAATCAGCTCGCTCGCGCAGCCACATACGCCCTAACGGGCCTGACCTGCCCTGAGCGCTTATCGAGACTAAACAAGAGTCTGTTGGCTTGACGCAAGCGCGGCGCAACTGGGGTTTTGGGCTTTGTTTTTTGTACCTTCGGAACGTGAAGGGCCATTTCTGGAACCACAAGCGTATTGCCTCAGTCAGGAATGTTGCTGGCGATGCTGGTGGTTGCCTCATTTGAACTGCTGCCGAACACTCACGGTCGGCAGGGGGCGGGATGAGGTGGATCAGCATGGCAACGCGAGATGAGTTGATAGCGGTGACGGCCGCCCGGTACGCAGCGGCGAGCAAAGTGCAGTGCGGACTGATTTTGGATGAGTTCGTGCTAATAACGGGGTTTCACCGCACGCACGCATCACGGGTTTTGCGACAGGGACCGTCGACGACTCGAACGGTAAGACCGAAAAAGGGGCTTAGCGGGATGGACT
>JANNUW010000684.1:0-14543 GCA_031414095.1 Hyphomicrobium sp.
GCGGCCCTGCGAGAAGCGGCCCTGATCGACGGGGAGCCTGCTTTCGATCATGACAAACCACTGGACCGTACGGCAGGCTGACGAACGCGGCCTCGTTCGTATCGCGCAACTCATCGCCCTTAAACTCGGCGCCGGCGAACTCATCGCGCTTTCGGGCGATCTGGGCGCGGGTAAGACGACGTTCGCCCGGGCGCTCGTGCGCGCGCTTCTCGACGATCCCGCAGCCGAAGTTCCAAGTCCGACGTTCGCTATTGTGCAAACCTACGATACGGCACGCCTGTGCGTCGCCCATGCCGATCTTTACCGACTGGGAATGAAGGATGAAGTCCTTGAACTCGGCCTCGACGAGATGCTGGCGCGCGGTGCCCTCATCGTCGAATGGCCAGACAATGCGCCTGGGCTCACCAGCGCCAACCGGCTCGATGTCAAACTGTCCGACACGAGCGATGCGACGACGCGCGACGTGCAGTTGACGGGCACCGGCACGTGGGGCCCACGTCTCGAGCGTCTCGCGGCTATCGCCGCCTTTCTCGATCACAACGGCGTATCGCCAGCTGCGCGCGTGGCCTATCTGCAGGGCGATGCCTCGGCGCGCGCCTATGCGCGCGTAGACCTCGATCGTGGCCCTGCAATTCTGATGGATAGCCCGCGCCAGCCCGACGGGCCTCCCGTGCGCGATGGTCTGCCGTATTCGCGCATCGCGCATTTAGCCGAAGATGTAAGGCCGTTCGTAGCCGTCGCTGGTGCATTGAAGGCCGCTGGCGTAAGTGTGCCCGAGATCTATCACGCCGATCTTGAGAATGGCTTGCTGTTGCTCGAAGACTTTGGCGACGGCGTGTTCGCGTCCGAGCTTGCGCGCGGCGTAGCGCAGCCGCAGCTTTGGCAACAGGGCGTCGAGGTGTTGCTGCGCTTACGTGATGAGACACCGCCGTCTATACTTCTCATGGCTGACGGCTCGGCTTACACGGTCCCTTTACAAGATCGCGCGTGCCTGCAAATCGAAGCGGAGCTTTTGATCGATTGGTATTGGCCGGCCGTAAAGGGCTCTGGCGTCGACGACGCTGCCGCTCAAGATTTCCTCAAAATTTGGAACGCGCTCTTCGACCAGATCTTCGAGCAACCCGCCGGTTGGGTTTTACGTGACTACCATTCGCCCAATCTCATTTCGCTGAGCGGACGCGATGGCGTGGCGCGCACCGGCGTGATCGATTTCCAAGATGCCCTGATCGGTCCTGCCGCGTACGATCTCGTCTCGCTTTTGCAAGACGCGCGCGTCGATGTGCCGGCTGCACTCGAGCAGCAGCTCTTGTCGTTCTATTGCGAGCGCGCGAGCGCCGCCGATCCACAATTTGATCGCGACTCGTTCTTATTTTCCTATGCGGCGCTCGGCGCGCAACGCACGACCAAGATTCTCGGCATCTTCGCCCGTCTTGCTAAACGCGATGGCAAACCCGGCTATTTACGCCACGTTCCGCGTCTATGGGATTATCTCGATCGCGATTTACGCCATCCTGGATTAAGCGCTTTGAAAGCCTGGTACGACGAGCATTTCCCTATCCATCTGCGCCATCTCGATGTGAAAGTTTGAATTGATGACGTCTGAAATCACCACGGCGATGGTGCTGGCGGCAGGATTGGGACGGCGCATGCAGCCGCTCACCGATACGCTGCCCAAACCTTTAGTTCGACTCGATGGCCGCGCACTGATCGATCATGCGCTCGATCGCATCGCGGATGCCGGACTCGTGCGCGCAGTCGTCAACGTGCATCACCTCGCCGATCAAGTCGAAGCGCACCTCAGCGAACGGACACATCCCGCAATCAGCATATCGGACGAACGCGGCGTGCTCTTGGAAACGGGAGGAGGCGTCGTGCGGGCGCTGCCGCTGCTCGGGTCGGCGCCGTTCGTTATTCACAATTCCGATTCGGTCTGGATCGAGCCTGGCGCGTCCAATATCGCGCGTCTGGTGAAGGCCTGGGACGCCTCATACATGGACAGCCTTATGCTGTTGGCGCCGCGCGTGACGAGCTTGGGCTACGAGGGCCACGGCGACTTTCGTATGCGCGAAGATGGACACCTGTTGCGCCGCTCGCCGGCAACGGACGCACCCTACGTATTTGCTGGCGTCTCAATCGCGCATCCGCGTCTGTTCGAGGGCGCGAAGGAAGAACGATTTTCGCTCAACGTGCTGTGGGACAAAGCCATCGAACGCGGCCGGTTGTATGGCTTGCTGCTCGACGGCACATGGATGCACGTCGGCACCGTCGACGCACTCGCCGATGCCGAACGCCTTACGCATGAAGCGGAACTATCGGCCAACCACGCCGGACAGACGCATCGGGGTATCACGTGACGATGCGGCCCGGCGCACACGCGCCCAACATTTTCACGGCGCCAACCGGCCGGCCATTTCTCGACTGTTTGGCCGAAGCTATTCTGAGCGGTAATCTGCCCGTTGCCGGGGGCATTGCACCCCATCCCATCGATATTTCTGCCATAACGCTGCTGCTGCCGACGCGGCGCGCAACGCGCGCGTTGCAGGAGGCATTTCTGCGCGCCGGCGAGGGTCGCGCGTTGCTGCTGCCGCGTATCAAGCCGATAGCCGAGGCCGACGAAGACATGATGCTGATGGCATCGGGCGGCGGCGCCGACGTGCTGAGCGCGGGCGACGGCGAAATCCCGCCGGCGATCAGCGAGATGGAACGGCGTCTCGCGCTCACCAGTCTCGTCCTTGCGTGGTCGAAGGCCGAACGTGAAGCGCGCCATCATGCCGGCGCCGATCTCGATGTCTATGCCGCTGCCGGCGCCGGATCGCCAGCTCAGTGCGCGCAACTCGCCAAAGAGTTGGGCCGGCTTATGGACATGGTCGAAACCGAAGGCGCGAGCCTCTCGAACCTCGACAAAATCGTGCCGGAGAATTTTTCCGAGCATTGGCAAAAGACGCTCGACTTCCTCAAGATCGTTGTCGAGGCGTGGCCCGCCTATCTTACAGCCAGCAATCAGATCACGCCGGCTGCCCGCCGCAACCTCTTGATCCTCGCCGAGGCGCGGCGTCTCATTCAAAGACCGCCCAAACATCCGGTCATCGTGGCGGGCGTTACGGGATCCATTCCCGCGACCGTCACTTTGATGCGCGCGGTCGCGGGCCTCCCTAACGGCGCCATCGTGCTGCCTGAACTCGACATGGAGCTCGACGAAGAAAGCTGGCAGACCATCGTACCCGATCATCCCGAGCATCCGCAGTTTGGATTGAAAAAGCTGCTCGACGGATTGGGCGTCGCGCGCAGCCAAGTGACCGAGTTGTCCGGCGTTACGCCCAATCGCGCCTCACTGAAAGCCAGAGACCGGCTGATCAGCGAAGCCATGCGCCCCGCCGCCACGACGGCCAAATGGCATACGTTCGCGGCGCCAGAAAATTCAGCGCTGATCGCATCCGGCCTGCAAGGCATCAGTCTGATCGAAGCCCCCAGCGCCCAGGACGAAGCTGAAGTGGTGGCGCTGATTTTGCGCGAAGCGCTCGAAACTCCGGGGCGCACCGCCGCGCTCGTATCGCCCGACCGCCTGCTGGCGCGCCGCGTCGCCGTGCGGCTGGAAAGCTGGGGCATCCGCGTCGACGATTCAGCCGGCCGTCCATTTGGCAAGACGCCGCCTGGCGCATTTCTCGATCTCGTCATTGAAGCGGCCAACACGAACTTTGCGCCATCGGCCGTGGTATCGCTGCTGAAGCATCCGTTGACACGGCTTGGCCTCGATCCCTTTGCAGTGCGCCGCGCCGGCCGGGCGCTCGAGCTTGCAGTATTCCGGCGTCCATACTTGGGGGGCGGCTTACCCGGGATCGGTTTAGCGCTTGAGCGCGCGGCCATCGATGCCGCATCATCGACCGGTCATCGTGCCCATCAGGCCGTCCGACGCCTGTGGAAAGAAGATTGGGTCGGCGCCCGGGTTCTGGTGGCCAATCTCGAAGCCGCCTACGCGCCACTTGCAAGCGTCTACGCGAACGACGGCGCGCAACCGTTGACCGACTATGGCCGCGCGCACATCGCTGTTGCTGAAGCCCTGGCAAAATTGCCAGAGCCGGCCGCGCCCGTCGGATCAGCCACAACAGCTACAGCGCCAGCAACTCCCCCGGCTTCAGACCTGTGGAGCGGTGAAGCGGGCTTTGCCGCGCAGGCCTTTTTCGAACGGCTTTTGTCGCCATCGCTGCCCGTCGTCGCCATCCATCACGCCGATTATGCCGATCTCTATCGCGGCCTCGTGGCTGGCGAAACCGTGCGCCCCAAGGTGCCGGTTCACCCGCGCCTGTCGATCTGGGGACCGTTCGAAGCCCGCCTGCAACAACCCGACGTCGTCGTGCTGGGATCACTGAACGATGGCACCTGGCCGGAACCCGCCGATCCCGGCCCGTGGCTCAATCGGCCCATGCGTGCCGACCTCGGCCTGCCATCTCCCGAAGAACAGATCGGCTATGCGGCACACGATTTCACGTCGCTCATGAACGGCGAGCGCGTCTATCTCACGCGGGCGCAGAAGGTTAGCGGCGTGCCGGCCGTCGCGTCGCGCTGGCTGATGCGCCTGCAGGCACTGCTCGGCGGTATGGGAGTGCCCGACGGCTTGACGTCGCCCGAGCCGTGGCTCAGTTGGGCACGTTCGCGCGACGTCATCGACACGCTGCCGCAGATCGCCATACCGGTCCCAAGACCGCCCGTAGCCATGCGCCCGCGCCAGCTGTCGGTATCTCGTGTCGAGACCTGGATCGGCAATCCCTACGCCATCTATGCCAGCGAAATTTTGCGTCTGCAACCGCTGGACGCACTCGGGCTGCCGCCGTCCGCAAGCCTGCGTGGCAGCATGATCCATGAAGCCCTGTCGCGATTTGCCACTGCTTATCCGGGACAACTGCCGCCCAATATCGAAGACGTGGTCGTGGGCTTTGCCCGCGAGGTGCTCGACGAATACGCCGCGCACCCGCGTGTGGCCGCCTTCTGGCTGCCGCGCTTTGAACGCTTCGCGCATTGGTTTGCTGCGACCGAACCGGGACGCCGCGCGGGCGTCGAGCGCGCCGTCGCTGAAACAAAGGGTGTGCTGATTTTCGAGGCTCCCGGCGGCCCGTTCAAGCTGACCGCGCGCGCTGACCGCATCGACGTCGCCGGCAGCGGTCTCATCATCACCGACTACAAAACCGGGAATTTCCCAAGCGACAAGAAAGTGCTTGCGGGCTTCGCACCTCAGCTTCACTGGAAGCCGCCATCGCCATGAGCGAAACGCTGGAAGCGGGATTTGAGCACATTCCCAAACGTCCCGTCATCGGTCTGCGCTACATCAGAGCATCGGGCGCCGAGCCGCCCGGCGAAGAACACAACGTAAAAATCGCCGACATTCTCGCGCTGGCCGAGACGCAGCTCAAGGGTTTAAAGAAACTGGTCTTCCAGTTCGATCAGGAGGCGACGCCCTACAGCCCGCAACGCCGCGCCCGCTTTTCCTACGACTACGACGACTATGCGCACCTAGCCCGCGTCGCAGAGTGGAACTCAGGCGGCGACGAGCCCGAGGCTTAATTGTTCGGTCAATCTGCGAGCGCAGACAAGAAATTAGCCAAGCCAATCCTGAAAGAACTGACGAGCCTGAAGCCGTTGCTCGCAAAGCGCGTCTTCACTTTCCGGTCACGGCTGGGACGGTACCGGCACGCCCCTTGAGGTGGCTTTTGGACAAATGCTTGTTGCAGTCGCTGGCATGATTTGCGACACTAGGCGGATAATAGACCGCCTACTTTTTCATGGTGTGTCATGCGCATCAGCATTCTCTTCAAGCTCCTCAGCGCGACATTGTTGAATCTAGCGGTATTGGTATTGCCGCCTCTGTTGTTGGGAGTTGTTCCCGCGGCCGCTCAGAACAAACCTCGCATTGAGGTCGTTCCCATTATCCCCCACGCACTCGCTGTAACGTCGGTAGCCTTCTCTGCTGACGGCAAGCTGCTTGTGTCGGCGGGCAACGACAAAATCGTATCCCTGTGGGATGTTGCGTCCAGCCGGCTGGTTCGGACTTTTGAAGGCCATACCCTTGGAATTTTAGCCGTTGCGCTGTCCCCCGACGGGCACCGAATGGTCTCTGGCGGCAGAGACAAGCTGGCGCAAATTTGGGATCTCTCAAACGGCCAGTCGGTCTTCATACTCAAGGGCCACGAAGGTCTCATAACGTCCCTGGCCTATTCCACCGATGGAAAGCGAATTGCATCGGCGAGCGCGGACCGGACCATCAAAATTTGGGATGCGGCCTCTGGTGCCCTGCTGCAAACACTCGAAGGTCACACAGACACTGTGAGTTCCGTTGCCTTCACGCCCGATGGCAAAAGGCTGCTTTCGGGAAGTGTAGACCTGACGCTAAAGCTCTGGGATCTGGAAAACGGTGTTGTGGTCCGGACCTATTGGGGGCATGCGGGCGAGGTGAACACGGTCGCAGTATCAACTGACGGAAGGCTATTTGTGTCGGGCGGCGACGACAAGGTACTCAGAACATGGGATCCTGACAGCTGGGCTCAGACCGGGATCTACATTGGACATTCCGACATTATCACCTCGGTCGCATTTTCACACGATGGGACCCAGCTTGTTTCGGGATCGAAGGATACGACAGCCAGGCTCTGGAACGTTGCATCTGCCAAAGCAATCAAGACGCTAAATGGCCATACCGGGCGTGTGGGCTCGGTGACAATTTCACCTGATGGCAGTCGCATTGTGACAGGCGGCGGCGACCGCACAGTGCGCATCTGGGAACTCCCAGGCGCAGTGCAGCTAAGCCGCTTTGAAGGACCGGCCGAACGCACCAATGCCGTGGCCTATACACCCGATGGCAAGTTCATTGTAACAGGCGGCGGAGACGCGCGAGTCCGCCTCTGGGATGGCGTAACGGGCGAGCTGTTGCGAACTTTCCGGGGTCACACAGGCCTCATAAACGGGATTGATGTGTCGCCCGATGGGAAGCGGATTGCATCATCGAGCATCGATAAGTCCGTGCGCGTGTGGGACACAGCGACCGGCCTCCTTGAACAAAAATTCGACAGCTACAATGCGATTGTCAGCTCGGTCTCGTTCTTTCCCGATGGGACGCAGATTGCGGCCGGCTATGTCGATCATGCGATCCGGATTTTCGACATTCCAGCCGGCACCCTGGTGCGAGCGTGCACTGGCCATAGCAGTGAAGTCAATTCCGTCGATGTGTCCAGTGACGGCACCCGCATATTGTCGGGCAGCGACGATCTCACATTGCAGTTGTGGGATGCGGCGGATTGCAAATCATTGCGTATTTACAGGGGCCACAAGGAGCTGATCAGCTCGGTGCGCTTTTCGCCCGATGGCAGGCGCATGGCGTCGGCCAGCTGGGACGGCACAGTAAAGCTCTGGGATGCGAGTTCCGAAACGCCCATCCACACATTATCCCGTTCGGAATGCCGTGTCACTTCGGTGAGCTTCGCAGACACAGGCGACAGGCTGATCACCGGCTGCGGCGATGGCAATGTCCGGCTTTGGGATGTGACAACGGGAACTTTGACCCGCACATTCGAGGGGCATCGCGGCTGGGTTAGTTCGGTGGCATTCGCGGCAACCGGTAAGCACTTCGTATCGGGTGGAAACGATGGAACGGTGAAGCTTTGGCACGAAGATGATGCGCACTTTCTCGCCAGTTTGATGGGCGGACGGGACGGCCAATGGCTGGTCACGACACCGGAAGGCTTCATAAACGCCTCTCCCGACGCCGGCAGCATGGCTTCGATTGTGCGTGGTTTCGACATTTTCGAAATCGCGCAAGCCTACCAGGCGCTGTTCCGGCCCGATCTGGTTCAGCAAAAGATCGCAGGTGATCCCGAGGGAAAAGTTCGCAAAGCATCTGAAACGCGCGACCTTGAGAAACTACTGGATAGCGGCCATGTGCCAAAGGTCAGATTTGTATCAGCCAGCAGCAATGCGTCTGACTCCGACAAAGACACGATTGAGGTCAGCATTGCAGATCTAGGTGGAGGCATCGGCAAGGTCGAATGGCGCATTGACGGCGTTACAGACCGCGTCGACCTACCAGATACTAATGATGGACCCGGCGCAAAGTCGAAATCGCTGCAACACATCTTCACGCTCGATCCAGGCGAAAACGTCGTCGAGGTCGTCGCCTACAACAGGCAAAACTTGGTCAGCTCGGCACCAGCAGTGCTTAAGCGGACATGGAATGGCAAGCAGACGACAACGCCGCCCCGCCTGCACGTGCTCGCCGTCGGAATCAACAAATACTGGGATAGCAAGCTGCGCTTGAATTACGCAGTTCCAGACGCGAAATCTCTCGGCGAGGCTCTGCAGTCAGCGGGCAAGGACCAGTACAAGGATGTCTCGATAACTTACGCAATCGATGAAGAAGCGACGGTTTCCGGACTCGATCAGATCTTTAAGCGGCTGCATAATCAAGTGCGCAAGCGCGACGTGTTCGTTTTCTTTGTGGCCGCTCACGGCAAAACCGAAGACGGCAAGTATTTTCTGGTTCCCCAGGATTTCAAATTTGTTCCGGGCAAGCCGCTATCGCAATCACTTGCCAGGAACGCTATCAGTCAGGACCAACTGCAAAAATGGCTGTCCTCAATCAAGGCCAAAAAGAATGTGGTCATATTCGACACTTGTGAATCCGGCTCATTGACTGTCAGCGGCGAGGTTGCAGCACTTGGCCAGTCCCGCGGCGGCTTCGAGTTATCGGGCGCACTTAACCGGCTGGTTCAAGCAACGGGGCGCACAACTTTGACGGCAGCGCTCGACGACCAACCCGCGCGGGAAGGCTATGGGAACCACGGCGTCTTCACGTTCGCGATACTTGACGCGCTTGCCCGCGGTGACCGCAATAGCAATGGTACGATCGAGGTCACTGAGTTGATTGACCACGTCGATAATCTCGTACCCGAACTGACGGAGAAAAAGTGGCGCGTTCGCCAAGTACCGAGGTCCCTTTTCCAAGGTTCCAATTTCGCGCTCGGACTGCAAACGGCCGGCATCGCCCCGTCCAAAGAACAAATCATTCCAGTTAAACCGACACATGTGATCATAGAATCCGTGGACGTTTTGACAGCGGCCGGCGGGACAGGGGCAACGGCAGTGCAAAGCATTCCGCGCGGCACACTGGTCACACAACTAAAGTCTGAAGCCGACTGGTCATTTATCGCGATGGACGGGCGAGCCCTCGGATTTGTCACCACTGCTAAATTGCTGCAACTGGCGCAGTAGCGAGCTGCAGAAGGAGTTCATCTGTAACAGTTTCCGCGAGGAGGTTGTCATGCATTCGCGTGCTCTGCGAACCACAGCTGGAGTTCTTCTTCTCTGTCTGCTTGAGGCATTGCGAGCAGGATCGGCAGCAGCGGAAACCCAACACTGCGAGGCAAGTCCGCCAACCCGAAAAATCCAAAGTTTCTGCCAGTTCCAGCGCGCTGATTCATCGGTCGGGCCGCGCCTCATCGACGTCATTGCCGCCAAGAAGCTCGGGACGCGGCTCCCGATTGGACAGAACCTGACCGGCACTTGCGGTCACGAATCGCAACTCATCGCTTCGTTTCGAGACCCGCAGAACATCTTGAAGCTGGACCTGCGCGATGGCAGTCAACTGCAGCTTTACCCCCTGTACATCAATGACAAAGAAGGAGGAAACGGCTGGAACTGCTACCGGGTGAATGTCCGCAATGCCTGCGTAACACGCGCCGAGGCCAGAAATGGCGGGTATCGGATCCACTTTACTGTTCATCAAAACAGCGAGGCGAACGACTATGAGGACGCGGCAGATGCCGTCGACATCAAGCCGGATGGCAGCATTGACTACTCGGCGTCTAAGTCGTCGAAATTCTATCTCTTAAAGAGTGCGCCAAAGCTCGTCGAAGCGCTTGATGAAGCATTTTCCGGCTTTCGCTGCCGTGATGGCGAAGACACTAAGCAATGCTACACGGCGGCCCATTTCTCGGGCCAGTGGAAAGTGCTGGAAAAGCTGCGGATACATATGCGCGCCCAGACCGCCACCGCTAAGCCGGTCTGGCAGGCTGATCATGCCCAAACAGATGCCTATTTGATAGCGTCCGGATTCAAGCGAAACAGTTGGATATGGAGCTATCATTTAAAACTTCGCGAAAACGAATCGGGTGTGCTCTCGCCGTTCGAGCTTTGGGATGCCGTTCTTCATAATAGCGGGCCAAGCTTCGGCATACACCAGATCGACCTTGGAGCGAATCCTGAAGGCGATCGGCAGTTCTTCAGAAAACTCATGAGCAGCGCAGGGTTGCCCGCTCAAGACCCGCTACTGGGAGGATATTTGAATCAGAAGTGCTTTGAGAAGCCGCTGCGTTGGATCCGTGTCCGCGATTGGCGCGTTTACACGAGCCGGCTTCCGCTAATCAACGCAACGTTGCGCCAAAATTCCGTCAAGGACACCATCCTTGGCCACTATGCGAAATATTTATCTGGTGTCGAAGCCGAAGTCCAAGAACTGCCGGAAGATGCGCGCTCCAAGTATCCAAATCTGGTCATGCTGATTCCTGATGTCGACAATCAATTTGGGAAGACCGCTGCGGACACCGTCAAAGAGTCCATTTTGAAAAGCCATGCTGAGGCCGCTTCACCTCGAGAGACTGGGTGCCGCGTCTTGGGAATTCTTCTGGCCACGGACTACGGCAAAAAAAATCCAAAGGGGGTACGCTCAAGATTTGAACAAACCACGGAACTGACGTGCTCCTGATACTTGGCGCGTGAACGGTCAGCATTCATCAAGGAGTGGGTAAACTGAACCAAGCAAAGGCGGACGCTTGCTTGCTATTGGCCCGCCACTTCGCGCCCTCGCTCGCCGATGAGCCGCTCATAGGACACGATGAGGCTTGCATAAGGATTGACTCGCGCCCAGCCAAATCGCGTCGGCACGAAGAGTTCAAAATGCAAATGTGACGACGTGCCATAAGGGCCATCTAAATAGTTGCCGAGTTCGCCCAGCACGTCGCCGCGGTGAACTTTTCGCCCACTTTTGAGACCATTTACGTCCATCGTGGCCGGATCCATGTGCAGGTAGCGGACCTTGAAGCGCTGCCTCATCGCATTGACGTAAAAGTTGAGCGTCTCGGCTCCGTCAAAGCGATGCACAGTTCCGTCCGCGACAGCCACCACACGATAGACGAACGGTTTGCATCGCTCGATGCCCGGTTTACCTTCGCCGGACCGCCACGAAGCGGGATTGCATCGCGCTGGCCTGATGTCCTGACCCTGATGTCCCACTCCGCCCGGGCACGATGACACATTCCAGCTGCGCTGTTCGCAGAAATTGTCGCGCCATGGGTATTGGTAATTCTTGACGCTGCCCTCATCATTGGAGAGGCTCGAGCCTGTGATCTCACAATTGTAGTTCGTGCGATAAGGAACAAATGGTTCCTCGGGCACATCGCCGACCAGATTGAGACGGGTGTTGAGGCAGTTTCCACCATCCATGAAGACCTGCGAATTGGCAAATGCCGGCGCCTCATTAAGGGGGAAACGAATGAGCGCATAGACCGTGTAGTCGGGCCTACCTTGTCCAGTGCCGGGCAGAAGGGCGCCAGGGGGATGGAAACGAAACGTCTGGGCCTGCCGCCGGAGTGGCCTTGGCCAAAGCTTCGCATTTACATGTTTTACAACTGAAGTATGGCCACCCACAAACTGCAAAGCTTTGGCCACTTCGGTCAACAACTGCGCCTCGCGATCGCAATTCGATGCCGCCCTGGTCGCAGACGAACAGTAAGCTGAAAGCACGTATGTGACGCCGAACTTATCAAACGCGAAACGGCGCTCATCATCCACAATGTAGTCACGAATAATGAGTCCGCCCGCACTGCCTGCCAATCGGACTTCGCGAACCTCGGGCTTGATTGTATCCACATCGTAAACCAGCTTACTGGCAGATACGGTAACGCTGCGTGCCTTGCCATCCACGGAACCGATCAAGCGGGCATCGTAACCGCTGATGCCCGCGTCAATCCCTTCAATGGATGTTATGCCGCCAATGAAATACGTCTTCAGTTCCTTCGCGCCACCACGATGATGGGAATCTCGAAGATAAGTCTTGAGATCAAAAGGCAGCAGCACAGGAACGGCTGACGTTGCCACCCACGGCAACGAAGTCTTCACAGCCTTGTTGATAGCCGCCAGCGTTCGCGGTTCCGCAGCGCTCAGGAGCGCGTAATTTTCATAGCCTTTTACTTCCCGCTTACCTTGTGCGCCCGCGGAGAGATTTGCGGCAAGTCCCTCCTGTACATCGCGCCAGTTGATCGCTGCGCGTTCGATTTTGACAAACCTGAAATCGTCCGCATTCGCCGCACATGACCAAGCCACGATACAGAACAGGGCCAGCCGCAAGTTCGTCCGCCGGAAAAAATCGCTTCTCGACGTCAAGTTCGTGACACCTCTATTTAAACACCGAACGGCAAACCCTTATTCAGGGACGTCGACAGCTGAAGGCCCAGGCGGGAAAAGTCTGTGGGTAAACCACCAATATCGCCAGCGTGATGGTAGCGCTCCGCTTCGCGTCCGTCAGCAATTTTCATGATGCGGCCGTCCCCCCGAAGAACGCCGGCATCGCGCACGAGAACGGGTTCATTGAAGGCCCGCACGGCCAGCTGCAGGCTGCGCGATGGCCGACCGCCCAGCGTCAAGATCATGGTCGAGTGGCTGGTTGGAGCACGAGCGCAGCTGTGAAGCTGAACAGGCGGAGATCATCGCCGCCTGCCTCGATGCCACCCGCCTGCCCGATCTGGCGAGCTTACGCGCACGCGTCCGGCCCGACGAAGCGCCGGTGCCGCACGTCACCGGCGAGGTCGCGTCGCCGGGCGCTGACGACGAACTCGCGTTCGTGGCGGCGAGCTTACCGCAGGCGAGCCGCCTCGAACATACCAACATGCAGGAGATCGCAGCATGACAAACACCACCAAGGCGATCAGCACCGCGCGTGTCGAACCGCTGTTCTGCGAACTGTGATTGCCCGGCGTCAAGGCTGTCTGGCCGAAGCTTGTCTGCTCTTTCCGAAAAAGTGGGCTGGCCGGCGGCACGCTTCCCGGCAGCACTCGCTGAGCATGAAGCTGCCGTCGCCTTTTCCGTTGACGAGAAGTCCTAAAACTTGCTGTGCCAGCTCGTCGGGCCGCTCTCGGGCAGAACGGCTTGCGCGATTGGCAACGCCCTCGTGGCGCGGCCGTCTGACGTAAGCACATGAATGACCGGGCTTTGGCATCTGCCCTTGCCTGCCACACACCGTTTTAGAAGCGCTAGGGCGCCTTCAGAACCAGGAATTGGCACGGAGACGTGCCGCTAGACATTGTGCGAGCGTCCTTTGGGGCTTGAATGGAAGTGGGCTGTGCTGTACGACGCTCGAATTCGACGCTCGCTTCGGTCTACTCTACCATGATGTGCACGCGGCCCGACGTTGGCTTGTTTGGCATTAAGGTAGGGGTGGAGGCCAAAGCGTGCGAGATACGTGCTAAAAACCGCATGTTACATGGACTGAACGACGAAAATATCGATTTAAGCCGGACGTTACTAGTGTCTAGCCGCTTTAGCTCAGCTGGTAGAGCACGTCATTCGTAATGACGGGGTCAGGTGTTCGAGTCACCTAAGCGGCACCAATCTTTTCAGTGACTTACTAGAGAGTGCATCACGCCTTAGGCATCATTTAGGCACTTAATTGTCGAGGAGGACCTCGTGGCTCGACACGGCATCATGTTCCACGATGGCAGCCTGAGGTGCCAGCATTTACGATGAGAAACGAGCGACTGTGGAAAGAACCGCTCAGTTGAAATCCTAGATGTTACATCAGGCGGCCACTCGGGAAAGGTCGGCTGGATGCACAAAGACAATCTTGATGTTGATAAGTGGAGTACAACATCTCAAACGGAACTGTAGGTCAGGGTAAGCTTTACTTTTTGGCTCGAATCAAATAGCTTATTTGAGAAGCAAGAAAAAAATGCCAGCGGTTTGGAGCCGCTGGCGAAGTTTCCCGATCCTAACCACTGCGACAGAACCTTGTGGAGGGGCTCGTCAGAGCGGCTGGATTAATTTATAAGACGATTCGCAGGTTTGGCATAGCGCCGGAAACTGTGAGCAAAAGAAGATCGTTCTGGACTTTCAAACGAATCAAAAAGCCCCGCTAGTCGGGGCTTTTGTCGTTATTTGAACAAGTGGTGCGGCCATGCGAAAAGTAATATCGTTCGTATTAGCTTTGGCGCTGTTCGCTGGTGGTGTTTGGATCATCTATCAACAATTCTTGGTTTCTGTTCAAATTAAAGGTCTGCTCGTCGCTGCTGGTGCCTTCATCGGATTGCTCGGGGCTGCGTGGCTATGGGTCGATTTCATTCGTCCGCGTCTCGGGTTCAAATTGAGGCGTTAGTCGGTGTGCGATCAAGGAATGGTGAGGAAAAGCGATGACGCGACTTCTCAGTGTTGGACCCGAAACGACCGCAGAAGATGAAGCAGTGATTGAGAAAGGGCACAGTAGGCACATGTCACTGCTGGCCGTTTTTCCGCTC
>JANNUW010000685.1:0-7717 GCA_031414095.1 Hyphomicrobium sp.
CCGATGCCCAGATAAATGAGCCCCAGTGCGGGATCAACGGCCGGGGAATGCCAGATGGAACCGCCGCCGAATTTCCACGCATCCTTGAACTGCGGCCACGCCGCCTTTTCAGCGGCGACATCGCGCGGCAGGGTCACTCCGTCTGCGGTCGTGGCCGCAAACGACCCTTCCCAGCCTTCTTGTGTGGTGTCGAATTGCCAGACCTGTTTGCCGCTCGCCGCATCGTAGGCTGCCAGAAATCCCGGACGCCCGAAGCGGCCAGCCACGCCGACCACGGTGCCGAGCGGCGCACCGGGCCGGTCACTGTCGAGATGCAGGCCGTAGCCGACGCCCGTGATACCGACGATGACTTTGCCGTCGTAGACGAGCGGTGCTGCCACCGCACCAACACCCGTCGAGCCCGTCACGTTACCCTTGAGCGCGGGATCGCCCTTGCCGAGATCGGCGCGATTTTCTGTTGGGTCGCCGGCCGTGTCGGCCATGGGCTGATCCCAGACGACCTTGCCAGTCGCCTGTTCGAGCGCAATCAGCCGGGCGTCGACGGTGGCCACAAAGACCTTGCCATAGCCCAGCGCCACGCCGCGGTTCGCCGGTCCGCAGCACAACTTGGCCGCTTTGCTTTTGTGATCGTAGCGCCAGATCTCGCGGCCGGTTTTGGCATCGACCGCCATCACGTGCGAGCCAGGGGCCGAGAGATACATGACGCCATCGGCGATCAGCGGCGTCGTTTGAAACGTCTGCGAGGTGCCCGGCTGATAGATCCATTTGGGCACGAGGCGCTTGACGTTTGCGGGCGTGATGGCGTTAAGCGGCGAAAAGCGCTGATTGGTATAATCGCGGCCATGGGTCAGCCAGTTGCCGCGCTCAGTGTTCGCCGCTTTCAAGCGCGCATCGGTAATGTCCGCCGCGGTAACCGGTGCCACAAAAACAAGAAGCGCAAGAAGGGTCGAGGCAAAAATTTTGTACACGGAAATTCCTTATGGGGTACCGAACGTCTTCGCGGCGCGGATCCTACTGGATAGCTAGCACCCCTCGTGGCAAAACGGTAAAGCGCCGATCAGGAGACCAGTGTGAGGGACACTCTACCACTTTAACGGATTTTTAAGTTGTATGGTGGCATTTAACTCCTGCGGTTATCACTATATGATAACCTGTGACCAACGACTTGAACCATGCTGGATTAGCGGCTCTACTCGATCTTCATGGGATCACAGCGGAGGTAGGAGGAGGATTCTGGGTATCGATGAAGGCTAGTCGTGTACCCGCATCAGGCGGGAGGCCCCACGGCATTCAATACTCTTTATCGATGCATCGCCCGGGCGATGACCGCATCGTCGGTTATGATAATGCGCACTCACCAAGGATTGGCAAGGGGCCCTCTGCCCCGTCGCGGCGTCGAGCTCTCGCATTCGACCATCGTCACTTCAAAGGACGTGTAAGTGTATACGACTTCATTTCGCCCGAAAGATTGTTGGAAGATTTCTGGTCAGACGTCGAATCAATCTTGAAAGAGGAGGGCATATCGTGAGCGAAATTAGAATACTGCATATCGGCATCGCCCCACGAGATTACGTGAAGCAGCGAACAATGGAAATTGTTCGAGGCAAGCCATTTGGTCCGGGTGAGCCACGCCATTGGGTGTCGTCATTGGAATCGCTGGCCAAAATTCTCACTGACAACAACATGATCCTTCTCGAGATGATCAGAAATTCGAAGCCGCAATCCTTGACAGAGCTTGCAAAGATGTCGGGGCGGGCAAAGTCGAATTTGTCGAGGACTCTTCACACGATGGAGAGCCTGGGGTTGGTCGAGCTTCGATCAGAAGCCCACGGTAAAAAGGTGCCCACCGTCGTCTATGACAGTTTGAAATTTGAGTATCCGCTAAGGCCTAGAAATCCAAGGAACCCAAAAGCGGCTTAGCCGTAACGGTACGCATCCAGCTAACTTCCGCACTGACCCCGATGGCGGAGCAAGTGATCGGCCAACACTATTGCCATCATGGCCTCGCCGACCGGAACGGCGCGGATGCCAACGCACGGATCATGGCGGCCCTTGGTGCTGATGTCGGTCTCGATCCCGTGCTTGTCTATAGTTTGGCGCGGCGATAAAATCGACGACGTGGGCTTGACGGCAAAGCGGCAAACGACATGCTGGCCTGTTGAAATACCGCCGAGGATGCCGCCGGAGTGGTTCGAGAGATAGCGCGGGTGACCATCTGGGCCCATGCGGATTTCGTCGGCGTTAGCTTCGCCGGTCAGTTCGGCTACGCCCATGCCGGCGCCGATCTCGACGCCCTTGACGGCGTTGATGCTCATCATCGCTGACGCCAAATCCTGGTCAAGCTTGCCGTACAATGGTGCGCCCAGTCCTGCGGGCACCCCTTCGGCCACGACTTCGATGACGGCTCCAATCGACGAGCCAGCCTTGCGGATGCCGTCAAGATAGCGCGTCCATTCGGGCACCGAGCCTGGGTCTGGACAAAAGAACGGGTTCTCCGAAACCGTCGCCCAGTCCCAACGCGAGCGATCGACCGCGTGGGTGCCCATCTGCACCATGGCGCCGCGAATTGTAATGCCGCTGCCCAGAACCTCGCGGGCAATGGCACCGGCCGCGACCCGGGCCGCCGTCTCGCGCGCCGATGAGCGCCCGCCGCCGCGATAGTCGCGGATTCCGTATTTCTGCCAGTAGGTGATGTCGGCATGGCCAGGGCGGAATTTATCTTTGATGTCGCCGTAATCTTTAGAGCGCTGGTCGACGTTGCGGATCAGCAGAGAGATTGGCGCGCCCGTCGCCACCAGCTGGCCGCTGTCATCGGTAAAAACACCCGACAGAATTTCAACTTCGTCAGGCTCTCGGCGCTGCGTCGTGAACCGCGAGGTGCCCGGTTTGCGCTGGTCGAGAAAGGCTTGGATTTCGTCCTTCTTGATGGCAACGCCGGGCGGACAGCCATCGACCACGCAGCCGATGGCCTCGCCGTGGCTTTCACCCCATGTGGTGATGCGGAATAGATGGCCGAAGGTATTGTGTGACATGACCGCCGTGAAACCAAATAAAGTGCATCAGCAACGATGATGTCCGTTGCCGTTGTGCATCTGTCATAGGTGGCGCTTAACGCGGGAGCAAGCCAGCTCGCGGGTAATTCGTTTGGCTAAAGACGGCGACGCAGATATGCACGAAGCTTGTGCCGCGTGTCTCACACTTCGAACGAAGGAGACAGATCACGGGTGCGAGACGGCCGGACCACCGCGCACTGGCGTTGGAAAAGCCACAGTTGATTGGCGTATCCCAACCTGATGTTTGCGTTTTTAAGGCGGCTCCTGGCGGTCTGAGCAACCGCGTCGAGCCGGCTTCAATAGCCTGAGAAGGGCCAAAGCAGCCGCTGCTTTGGCCCTTTTTCTGTGTCTCAGCGCCCGCGACCTTAACCAGAAGGTTGCATCGCGCGGCCAATCCTGAAACGATTGCTTTCCTGACATTATCCGCGGACGTATGATACGCCCGCGAGGGCCCCGACCATGATGCGATTACCCACCCGTTTTGCGATCGCACTATTCGGCGCCGCCCTGCTTCCGGCGGCAAGCTTAGACGGCCGGGCCGCCAATGGCGTGCCGGTGGCAAAGTCGGCGGAGCCGGAGTCAAAAAGTCAGCCCAGTGCGGTTCAGACGGTTAGCCCGCCTGCCGAGGCGCCACCGAGCCCGTCACCTGCCCCAAACACGGCCGCTGACCCCGCCCCGGCTACCAACGGGGCACCGCCTGCTGACGGAACAACCGTTGCTGCCCCTGTCGACGTGATCGTAGCCCCGGTCAAGCGCGTGCTCCCAAAGCCCGTCGTCCCCAAGCCCGTCGTTGTGAAAGCAGCGCCCAAACCCGAACTCAAAGGCACGGGCACAGATGCAAAACCGGCATCAGCCAAGACTGCTGGCGTGAAAGTGAAACCCAAAAAACTTTCGCAAAACGACCGCGCCGGCAAAAAAGTCAGCCGCGATTAGCCCGGCTAGTGTTCCGGCGCGGGCTAATGATTCCCAAATCCCCCTCCCAACCCGTCATCCCGGCGAAGGCCGGGATCCGGCGAGCCTCAATTTTACGGGCCTGCGTGGAAGGTTTCCCTCTCCTTATGCACGAGTGCCTGATGCCGTGCCAATCGCTCACGAGGATGTAGATGCAGGGATTTTTTATGACTGATGCTTAGCAGAATTGGCGACACACCGGATCCCCGCCCTTCGCCGGGATGACAGTGTTTAGAGACGCGAGAACGGAGTATCGAGGGTTGGAGTCCGAACATTAGCGCTGCGAGCCTCGGCTCATCAGCTGTCCAAGAAGTCGGAAATAATATACTTGTGCAGCGATGAATGTTTGACCCGGGTTTCGCTTCTCGTGGTCATGGAGCGCACCGAAATTCCAGCCTCATGCACCGTTTCCGGCGACCCTGAAACGAGCGGATGCCACCAAGCGAGCCCGCGCCCTTCATCGACGCGGCGATATCCGCACGATGCGGGCAGCCATTCCAGGCTACGCACCTTGGCAACGTCAATCGACAGGCAATCGTGAACCTTCGTATGGCGGTTGGGATAGTCTTTGCATTTGCAGGTGCCTGCATCGAGCAGACGGCAGACGAGCCGCGTCAGATGAACGTCGCCGGTGTCTTCGTCTTCGAGCTTCAACAAACAGCAGCGGCCGCAGCCGTCGCACAGTTGCTCCCACTCCAAGGACGTCATCTCTTCTAATGTCTTGGCTTCCCAGAAAGGCTTCAATTCCTCGCTATCCACGGTCAATAACCACCTTTCGCCCGGTCTTCGTGCCCATCTCGTACGCCAATCGGGCTTTTCGATGATAAATTGCCACAATGAACGCGAAGTCTCGAGTCGCGCATCCGAGTGCACGACTGTAGGACGGCAGCGCGGCGTTTCCAACTGGCCGCGTGCGCCGAGACATTATACACTTGCATAACTCGCTCAAGCGTTCGTCACAGCCGCTATCGGAATCAATTTCAGCCCAGGGCCACACACTTTGAACGACTGGTTTTTAAAGCGCGGACGGCGCGACAAAGTCAGCTCGATGCTCGAACTCGATTCGCGCATCAGCTCGTTCTTCGCCGGCCTTTGGAGCGGCACCCACGCAGCGTGGAACAATGCTTCCAGCTTTTTTGCCCGCTTCAAGCTCACCGGTTGGAAAAAAATTCTCAACGAGCTGGCCTCGTCGGCGTTCACGATCGGGCTCGGCGGCATGTTCGTGCTGTACGCATTGGCCCTGCCCGCCTTCCAGGAATTCGACGAGGGGCGCTTCCTGACGGGTCAGTATTCGGTCAAGTTCCTCGATCGCGACGGCAATGAAATCGGCAAGCGCGGTATTCTGCACAATGACGCGGTGCCACTCGAAGAAATCCCCGACAGCATCATCAAGGCCACGCTCGCAACCGAAGACCGCCGCTTTTTTGAACATTTCGGCATCGACGTCCTGGGCACCTCGCGCGCGCTATTTGAGAACCTGCGCGCAAACGAGGTCGTGCAAGGTGGCTCGTCTCTGACACAGCAGCTCGCCAAGAACCTGTTTCTGTCGTCCGAACGCTCGATGGACCGCAAAATCAAGGAAGTGTTCCTCGCGTTTCTCCTCGAGTCGCGGTTTACTAAACGTGAGATCCTGAAAATGTATCTCGACCGCGCCTACATGGGCGGCGGTGCGTTTGGCGTCGAAGCGGCCGCGCAATTCTATTTCGGCAAGTCCATCCGCGACGTCAGCCTGGCCGAAGCATCGTTACTGGCCGGCCTTTACAAGGCGCCGACAAAATACGCGCCGCACATCAACATGCCGGCCGCCCGCGCGCGCACCAACGAGGTGCTGACCAATCTCGTGGAAGCAGGATTTTATAACGCAGCCCAGGTCCACGAGGCCCGTCTGCATCCAGCCAAAGTCGTCGAGACGCGCGCCTCGACCAGCCCCGACTGGTTCCTCGACTATGCCTTCGAAGAAGTGCAGCGGCTGATGCAGGGTAAGAACCAATATGTGCTGACCGTGCGGACCACTGTCGATCTAGCCTTGCAAAAGAAGGCCGAAGAGGTCGTCGTCTCCTTCATCCGGCAAAAGGGCCGCAGTCTTCGCTTCAATTCCGGCGCGCTAGCTTCAGTGGAAACTGATGGCGCAGTTCGCGCGCTCGTTGGCGGTCCCGATTACGGTGAAAGCCAGTTCAACCGCGCCACGCATGCCAAGCGCCAGCCGGGCTCGTCGTTCAAGGTCTATGTCTATGCGGCAGCCGTGGAGCATCTAGGTTACAATCCCGAGACCAGCGTACGCGACAGCTCGCGCTCGTGCGGCAATTGGAGTCCGTCGAACTATGGTGGAGGCGGGGGTTCAGGCGGCCGCATGCCCCTCTGGCTCGCCCTAGCCAAATCACTCAATACTGTTGCGACCGAGCTGTCGTTCGTCGTCGGCCGCGAGAAGGTCATCGAGTTCACGAAACTCGCCGGCATTCAAGGCATCCGCAAAAGCTGTTCGATGGCGCTCGGAGACTACGGCATCACGCCGCTCGAACATACCGGTGGCGTCGCCGCCTTCGCCAACGGCGGTAAGCGGGCCTTGCCCTATGCGGTCCTCGACGCCGTCAATTCGAAAGGCGATCTTGTCTACAACCGCGAGCGCGACGAGCCGCCCGCGCCTCAGATCATGAAGCCCCAAACCGCCATGATCATGAACCAGATGATGCAAAAAGTCGTGACCGACGGCACCGCCGCGGCGGCCCAGCTCGACTTCACACATTCTGTCGGCAAGACGGGCACCAGCACCGGTCCCAAGGACGTCTGGTTTGTCGGCTTCACCGGAAAATACGTGACCGGCGTCTGGCTCGGCAATGACGATAACAGGCCGATGGGCGGGTCCAACACCGGCGGCCATCTTGCGGCCCCGCTGTGGCACGACTTCATGGCGATTGCCCATACCGACATGAACATCGCGCAGATCCCAGGGCTGTCCGTTCATCCAGCCCAGCTCGCCGAACAGGAACGCCTCGCCGAACTCAAACGCGCCGATCCCAATTTGGCGAGCGCGGAAGCCGACGGCCGCCCCGCCGGCACGATGCCCGCGCCGACGCGTGACAGCCTCAAAAAACTTGCGAGCGCGCTGCGCAAAGCTGCAGGCATCCCCGAACCCGAACCGGCTGCCGCGCCCGATGTCAAACCTAGTACCCCTGCGACCGGGACCCAAGGCGCAATACCGCCGGGAACAGCGCCGAGCGGTGCAACGCCAGCTTCCCCGGCAACGCCTAAGCCGCGGGATGGACGAGCTATGCTGCCGCCCGATCCCGCGAGCGCCGCGCTGGTGTCGGCTCTGCCCGGCAAACGCGGTGCACCAGCGACCGCGGCCGGACCTCCGTGATCGCGTTTGCGGCCTGAGATTTAGCGACGTTTGCAAGAGAGTTTAGCCGCGCGCCATGAGCTTTGCATTTCATCAATTCAAGAAGCGGTTGATCTACGTCACGGTCAGCAGCGCCCGCACGATCGCGTTCTGCGGCGCCGTCGTGGCCGGCGGCCTGATGTCGAGCTGCTATGCCATCAACACCGGCACGGCTCTGACGACGCAAACTCTCGGTCCTTGGACAACTTGGGTGTCGGCTGGTCAGCCCGGCACCGATCCCTACACGCGCGCTCACTATGCAGCGCTCGGCGCCTTACCCCTGAGCTCCGACACAGCGCAGCTTTACACCGCCAGGACCGACAACGAAGGGCGGCGC
>JANNUW010000686.1:0-2612 GCA_031414095.1 Hyphomicrobium sp.
CCGCCGCCCTTCACGTTGACGTTCGACTCGATCATTTCGTGATAGAGGTCGTTGCCTTCACGCGTGCGCTCACCGACGCCGGCAAACACTGAGTAGCCGCCGTGCACCTTGGCGATGTTGTTGATCAATTCCATGATCAGAACGGTTTTGCCGACGCCAGCGCCGCCGAACAGGCCGATCTTACCGCCCTTGGCGTACGGCGCGAGCAAGTCGACGACTTTAATGCCAGTCACGAGGATCTGTGCTTCCGAGGCCTGCTCGGCAAAGCTCGGGGCGGGCTGATGGATGGCGCGGCGGCCAGGCGACTTGATGGGGCCGGCTTCGTCAATCGGCTCGCCGATGACGCTCATGATGCGGCCGAGGCATTCGTCGCCGACCGGAACCGAAATGGGCGCGCCCAAGTCGGTGACGTCCTGGCCGCGCACGAGGCCTTCGGTGGCGTCCATGGCGATGGTGCGAACCGTGCTTTCGCCCAGATGCTGCGCGACTTCCAGAACCAAGCGATTGCCGCCGTTCATGGTCTCGAGCGCGTTCAAGATCTCCGGCAAATGGCCATCGAACTGCACGTCGACGACGGCGCCCGTAACCTGACGTACTTTACCAATTTTGCTAGCCATTTGCTTTCGCTTCCTCGTTATATCAGGTGTTGAATCGGACCGCTCGGCCAACTTTCAACGTGTGTTCATTCATTCGGCGCCAGAGCTTTGCTCTCTCGCCATTCCGCCGCGCATCAGCTCAAGGGCTGCTCGAGCTCCCGCTCGATGTGCGCAATTCTCTCGTCAACCCGGTCCATGCGTTTGTGCATGGAACCGAACATCACGTGAAAATGCCCCATCGAAACGGTCAACTGCCCTATGTTTGCTTCGACGGATGACATCCTAGATTTCATCTCTCCAATTTCAGTCTCGATGCCCGCCACGTGAGACCGTATTCGCTTCAAATGCTCAAGCACCAGATTTTCGGTCTCTTCTGTCATGGTCATCAACCTCTGAAGTCGAGTTATTCCGTACGTCGTACCTAAAGCGCTTCGGCGCCCGAAATAATTTCGATAAGCTCGCGCGTGATGTTGGCCTGACGCTGGCGATTGTATTTGATCGTCAGCTTGTTGATCATCTCGCCGGCGTTGCGCGTGGCGTTGTCCATGGCCGACATGCGCGCGCCCTGTTCAGAGGCTGCGTTCTCGAGAAGGCCGCGGAAAATCTGCGTCGAGATATTGCGCGACAACAGAGTTCCGAGAATGACATTTTCATCGGGCTCGTATTCGTAGGCCGACTCGTCGGCCACCTCGCCTTTGGCAGCTTTCGCCGCAGCGGCGTCGGGCAACTTGGCAGGGATCAACTGCAAAGCGGTCGGAACCTGGGAGATGACTGACTTGAACTGGGAGAAATAAAGCGTCGCGACGTCAAAGTCGCCGGCTTCAAACATGGCGAGCATTTTAGCGCCGATGTCGCTAGCATTGGTGAAGCCGACCTGGCGCACACCCTTGATCTCGATACGCTCGACGATGTTGCGGCCGAGGTCACGGCGCAGGTTGTCGGCACCTTTGCGGCCGACGGTCAGAATTTTGACGGTCTTACCGGCAGCCAAAAGTTTTTGCGCATCGGCGCGGGCGAACTTGGCGATGTTTGAATTAAAGCCACCGCACAGCCCGCGTTCAGCCGTCATCACGACCAGCAAGTGGACCTGATCGCGGCCGTTACCAACGAGCAGCGGCGAAGCGCCTTCCTTGTTAGCGCGGCTGCCGAGGTTGGCCAGCATGCGATCCATGCGCTCGGCGTAGGGCCGGGCGGCTTGGGCAGCTTCCTGGGCGCGGCGCAACTTGGCCGCCGACACCATCTGCATGGCCTTGGTGATCTTGCGCGTCGCCTTAACGGAAGCAATGCGATTCCGGAGATCTTTTAAGCTCGGCATTCGAGCGTCCTACCTCGAGTGACCCCATCGTCCCCATCATCAATGATGGGGACGTCGGACTAAAATTAAGCCGTGAAGCTCTTGGTGAACTTGTCGAGGAAGCCAGCCATAGACTTTTCGACTTCGGGCGTCATAGCTTTCTCAGCAGCGATCGAAGCGAGCATAGTCTTTTCATCGCGCAAGCCTGACAGCAAGCTCGTCTCAAACTTGCCGACCGCCGAAACCGGCAGGCCATCGAGATAGCCGCGTGTACCGGCGAAAATCACAGCGACCTGTTCTTCCATCTTGAGCGGCGAGAACTGCGACTGCTTCAAGAGTTCTGTGAGCCGCGCGCCGCGTGCGAGCAGCTTCTGCGTGGCCGCATCGAGGTCAGAACCGAACTGAGCGAAGGCGGCCATTTCGCGGTACTGAGCGAGCTCACCCTTGATCTTGCCGGCAACCTGCTTCATCGCCTTCGTCTGTGCCGACGAGCCGACGCGCGAAACCGATAGACCGACGTTCACAGCGGGACGGATGCCCTGATAGAAGAGGTCGCTTTCAAGGAAGATTTGGCCGTCGGTGATCGAGATCACGTTCGTCGGGATGAACGCCGACACGTCGTTGCCCTGCGTTTCAATAACTGGCAGCGCCGTCAGCGAACCGTTGCCAGCGCCATCGCCCATCTTGGCGGCGCGCTCAAGCAAACGCGAGTGGAGATAAAA
>JANNUW010000687.1:0-3971 GCA_031414095.1 Hyphomicrobium sp.
TTAAAGCCCGCCGGCGATGGTCGAGAGCTTTTCGTGTTCGGGCTCGTTTTCGAGGTTCGTTGCAGGCACGACCAATACCCATACGAAGCCTTCCGGCAGGAATTGCATCGAAACGCCGGCATCGAGCGTCTGCGCAATCATGCGATCCATGACGAAGTGGCCAAAGCCCTTGCGCGCGGGCTCGACGACCGCTGGGCCATTGCTCTCGCGCCATTGCAGTTTGAGCTGGCGGTCGCCGCCGTTTTCGTTCTGGTACTCCCACTCGACGACGACACGGCCCTCGGGAACCGACAGCGCGCCGTACTTGATCGAGTTGGTGCCAAGCTCGTGCAATGCGAGACCGAGCGCCTGCGCGGCCTTGGCCGTCACCACAACATTTGGCCCTTTCACCGACAGATTGTGCGTCTCCGTCTCGACGAATGTTTGCATCTGACTTCTGACCAGATCTGCGAGTGACACGCCGACCCAGTTCTCGTTGACGAGCAAGTCGTGCGAGGCGGCAAGACCCTGCAGGCGCTGCATGTACTGCTTTTCGAATTGCGCGAGAGACCCGGCCGAGCGCGCCGTCTGGCGTGCCATCGACTGCACGATGGCGAGCAAGTTCTTCGAACGATGGCTGATCTCGCGCATTAAAAAGCGCTGGTGCGTATCAGTTCGTATGCGCACCGATATATCGTGAATGATCGACGACATTGCCGTGATCTGACCGTCAGCGCCATAGATCGGCGCCATATCGATGGACACATCGATCTCGCGACCATCTTTGCTCTGACGTTTGGTCTCCGAGCGATGATTACGGCCAGCCGAGACCTCTACGAGTTCAGCTTCGAAGTCCTTACGCCGGTTCGCTGGAATGATCGGCAAGATCGACCGGCCGAGCATTTCGTTCGCGGCATAACCAAACAGCTTTTCAGCACCCGAATTCCACGATTGGACTTTGCCCGTTGCGTCGATGCTGACAATGGCGTCGCCTGAAGATGTGACGATGGCCGCCAGATGCGCGCTCTTGGCGACGGCGTGTTCGAAGGCGGTGCGCACTTCTTTCAGTTCGGTAATATTCTGCGGTGCTTCGGGAAGCGGGCGGCCATCGACGAGGGCCGCGGCAACGCTGCTCAATTCGCGGATGGGCCGGGAAATGCGCGCCGCCAGCAGCGAAGCAATTGCAAGGCTCAGCAGCGTAATGCTGGAGCCCACCACAAAAACGAGTTGCATGGCTTTTTTTGCAGGCGCGGCCAGCATTTCCTGCGGCACTGCGACGACCGACGTCCAGCCCGTCGACAATGACTGGCGATAGGAGTTCGTGACGGCTAGGCCTTCGTAAGTGACGTTGGAGAACTCGCCGTGCTGGTCTGAGCCGCGCGCCACGGTCGCGACTTCGGGCCGTGCGATCTTGCCGATAAAGTCCTTCGGCTTCAAACTTCGGCCGACAAAATTTCCGTGGTGGTCGACGACGGCCGCCACCCACTCCGGGGCGACACCCGCTTCATTGAACAAGCCGCGCAGCCGTTCGGGCCGCACGTCAGCCGCCAACCCGTAAACCACGCTGCCCGCTTTGTAGACGGGCACAGCAATCGAGAAATACCAGACGTTGGTGACGGGATCTAAGGTGATGCCGGTGACGGATGTCTGGCCGCCGAATGTTTGCGCAACTGTCTCGGCATAAGGACCCGGCTGACCCCGCGACTCTGTCGGGCCAGTCGTCGAAAACACGACCTCGCCGCTCGAGCCAAATACGCGGATCGCGTAAACCTGCGGCTGGGCCGCGATCAGTTTCGCCGGCCGTCCAAACTCAGCAAAATTATTGGCGGTAATATCTTCGCTGCTGGCCAGACCTATGAGGGCCCCTTCGATGCCCGCAATTTCGCGATCGACCAATGACGTCAAGTTTTTGACGACATCAACGCGCTGAACTTCGATGACGCGCCGCTGCACGTCGGCATAGTCGATGGCGAGCCAGGCAAAGGCAACGATTGCCGGCAGAAGAACAAGCGCTATGAGCTGAAAAATACGCGACCTGATCGTTGGGGAGCGGCTGAGGGCTCCCGCTAAATGATCCACAACCGATTTAAAATCGATAATCTTTCACCCTCTGATTGGGCTGCCCGTTACGCAGGCAGCAAGTTGTATCGCCTTGGGCACCGTAGCTATTTTAAAGGCTGGCGCTACTCTCGACAAGCCGCTCGAGGGCTCTTAACGCTGATCCGCTGTCGATGGATTTGGCGGCCCTTTGCACGCCGTCAGAGAGATTGGCACACTGGCCGCCCACAACAAGTGCGGCGGCCGTGTTGAATAACACGATATCCCTGTAGGCCCCTGCCTTGCCCGCCAAAACGTCGCGCAAGGCGGCAGCGTTAACCTTCGCATCGCCGCCTTTGATGTCGCCAAGCGTGCAGCGCGCCAGCCCGGCGTCTTCGGGCAACACGTCAAAAACCGTGATGTCGCCGTCGCGCAGCTCCGCCACCGAAGTCGGTCCGGTGGTCGACAACTCGTCGAGCCCATCGTGGCCATGCACGACCCAGGCATGTTGCGAACCGAGATTTTTCAACACGTGCGCCATCGGAACCACCCAGTGGCGCGCGAATACACCGACGACCTGGCGCGTGACACACGCCGGATTGGTCAACGGCCCGAGCAGATTGAAGATCGAGCGCACACCGAGTTCGGCGCGCACCGGCGCCCAGACTTTCATGGCCGGGTGATAGAGCGGCGCCCACAAGAAGCCGACGCCGGCGTCTTCGATACAGCGTTCGAACAAACCGGCGCCGCCGTCGAGCGTCACGCCGAGCGCATTCAAAACGTCCGACGAGCCCGACAGCGACGACACCGACCGGTTGCCGTGCTTGGCAATTTTCAATCCGGCGCCGGCCGCCACGAGGGCCGCGCAAGTGGACACATTATAAGTATTCAACCCATCGCCGCCCGTGCCGACGATATCGACGGCCCCGGCGGGCGCCACGGTGCGCACCATTTTTGCGCGCATGAGTTTGGCGCACGCGGTAATTTCACCGACCGTTTCGCCGCGCACCCTGAGGGCCATCAGCAAGGCGCCCATCTGCACGGCGGTGGCCTCGCCCGCCGTCATCGCTTCGAGCACGTCACGCATTTCGTCTTCGGCCAGCACGTCGCCATTGGCGACCTTGTGCAAGACAAATTTCAAGTCCACGGCCGCCATCTTGAACTTTCAGGCCGCAGCCTTGCGGCGCGGTTTCAGCCCCGCGATGTCGAGGAAATTCGCGAGCAGCGCATGACCTTGTTCGGAGGCGATGCTTTCGGGATGAAACTGCACGCCATGAGCCGGTATCGTTCTGTGCTGCAAGCCCATGATAATCCCATCCGCCGTTTCGGCGGTAATCTCGAGGCAGTCGGGCAATGTTTCGCGCTCGACAATGAGGGAATGATAGCGCGTCACCTGGAATGTCTTGGGCAGTCCCTTGAATACGCTTTTTCCGGTGTGCGTGATCGCCGACAATTTGCCGTGCATGGGAAGCGCCGCGCGGATGACCTTGCCGCCATAGACCTGCCCGATCGACTGATGACCGAGGCAGACGCCCAGCAGCGGAATTTTCTTTTCGCCGGCCTTCGCGACGAGATCGAGACAGATGCCCGCTTCATTGGGCGTACACGGGCCGGGCGAGAGCACGATCGCCTTAGGCTTCTTTTTGATGACCTCGGCTGTCGAAATTTTATCGTTGCGGTAAACCTCGCATTCAGCGCCGAGCTCGCCCAGGAAATGCACGAGGTTGTACGTAAAGCTGTCGTAGTTATCGATGAGCAGTAGCATGTGGGCTCTCGTTGGCATTCGGCAGCCGGCAACCGGCAGCCGCGACGTGACATTGAGGATTGAGACTAGAGCGTTCCGGCCATGAACTCTAGCATTTCCTTGTTGGATTCCGTCTCAGTGGAAGGGCGGCACTCTCCCCCTCACCTGCGTTCCCGGACGGGGCGGCGAACGTATGTGAGACGCGCCGGTC
>JANNUW010000688.1:0-2325 GCA_031414095.1 Hyphomicrobium sp.
GATACGTTGGACATTCGTTTACCCTTTGACGGAGCCGGTCAGGCCCGAAACGTACTGTTCGACGAAGAAAGAATAGGCGATCGCCACGGGGATCGATCCAAGCAGCGCGCCGGCCATCAGGGGGCCCCAGAACTGTACGTCCCCCTTGATCAGCTCCGAGACGACGCCGATCGGCACCGTCTTCTGCTCCGGCGACGACAGGAACACGAGTGCATAGATGTACTCGTTCCAGGACAACGTGAAGGCGAAGATCATCGCCGAAAGGATGCCTGGCACCGCCACGGGAATGATAATGTGCCACATGGCCTGGAAGCGCGTCGCGCCGTCAATTCGCGCGCACTCCTCAAGTTCCTTTGGGATCGCCTTGAAGTAGCCCATCAGCAGCCACGTCGAGAACGGGATCAGGAACGTCGGATAAGTCAGGATCAGCGCCCAGGGCGTATCGCCAATGTTGTAGGAGCGGATGATCTCCGAGAGCGGGATGAACAGCAGCGTCTGCGGCACGAGATAGGTAATGAAAATCGTCGTGCCGAGCAGACCCGCCCACTTGAAGTTGAGCCGTGACAGGGCGTAGCCGGCAAGCACGCCGCAGAATAGCGAGATGGCCGTCGCAACGGTTGCGATGAACATCGTGTTCCAGATCCAAGTCGGGAAGCTCGTCTCTCCGAGCAGGTACTTGACGTGGACGAGCGTTGGATCCCAGGTCCAGAAAGGTTGGTAGCTAGGCCGCCGCCACGCCACGTTGATTTCGGCGGTCGGCCGGAACGTGGTGATCACCATCCAGTAGAACGGCAGTAGCAGGAACAGCAGGAAAACCGTCACCGGCAGCCAAAAGAACACCCAGCGACGCCAGTTGGCACCTTCTATCATCACCGTGTCTCCACGCGCCGGATGTAGATGAGCTGAAAAATCACGATCATGAACAGGATCGGGAACATGGCGAGCGACACAGCGGCGCCCTGGCTCAACTGCCCCGCGCGAATCGCGAGCTGGTATGCATAAGTGGCGAAGACGTGCGTCGCGTTGGCCGGGCCGCCACCCGTCATCACCTCGACGATCTGGAAGTCCGCGAAGGTCTGTATGACCGAGAACAGGACGACGACCATGGTCACCGGCAGCAGCAGCGGCCAGGTGATGTAAATGAAGCGCTGCCAGGGCTTGGCGCCGTCGATCGCCGCGGCCTCCTGGAGATCGGGTGCAATCGTCTGCAGACCGGCCATGAGCGAGATGGCGAAGAATGGCACGCCGCGCCAGACGTTTATGATGATGATCGACACCATCGCCATGTCGCCGTCGCCAAGCCATTGGATCGGCTGCCCAACCGACATCACGTTCAGCTTCCAGAGTGCCCAGTTTACGACCGACATGGTCGGATCGAACATCCACTTCCAGGCGAAGCAGGCGAGCACCGTCGGTACGATGAACGGCAGCAGTATGAACGCGCGCGTGAACGCCTTGAATTTGAACTCGCGGTTGAGAAGGATCGCAAGCCAGAGCCCGAGCGCGAGTTTGAACACGGTCGTCACGGCCGTGTAGAGGATCGTGTTGCGCACGACCGCGTGGAAGATCGGGTCGCTCCAAAGCCTGGCAAAGTTGTCTAAGCCGACGAAGCTGCCAGGAACGCCGACGCGCGCGTTCGTCACGGACAGCAGAATGCCGCGCATAAACGGGTAAGCGATGAAAGCGCCGAGCAGGACGAACGTCGGTACGAGCAGCAGGAACGCGAGCGTACCCTCGCGTTCGAGTGGTCGCCACTTCGCTTTGCCGACGTATTCGCCCGTGGCTACGGACGCGGATGCAGTCATGGCCATCGCCGCCGTCTCTCCCCAGCTTGCTCAGCTTACGTGCCACATGGTTGCCCCGGCCATTTACCTGGACGGGTGTAACGCGGTGTCCGGTTTCGCACCGGTCACCGCATCGAGGCTCTAGGCCCCGTAGATCGTCTTGAGCTGCGCTTCGCAGGCCTTCACGACGTCTTCGGCCGATTTGCCCTTGATCGCATCGGCCATCATATTGCCGAGCAGATACTTAGTTAGCACCTCGGCCGCCTTACCATTCGGCTCGCCGGGATAGCCAGGCGTCTTGCCGAGCGTGCCGGCCAGGGCGAACGGCGCCATGACGGGGTTCTTCGCCCACATCTCGTGCTTCTGCCAGGATGCCGTTCCCGGCGTGTAAAAGCCTTCACCGGTCGTGAACCACTTGTCGTAGTTCTCCTTCTTGTGCACGAAGCGCAGGAGATCCTTCGCCGCCTTGGCGTTCTTCGAGTAGGCCGGCACCACGTGCGAGGTGTAGGTGTGGAAGCCGAACTGGCCCTTCGGCCCGCCC
>JANNUW010000689.1:0-1392 GCA_031414095.1 Hyphomicrobium sp.
TGGATTTGGCAGCAGTACGATCACATGGTCATGGGCGACACGATTGGCCGTCCCGGTGGCGATGCCGGCATCGTGCGTGTGCACGGCACCAAGAAGGGCTTGGCCGCGACGTGCGATGTGACGCCCCGCTATGTGGCGGCCGATCCCGAGATGGGCACCAAGCAGGCCGTCGTCGAGACCTATCGCAATCTGATCGCGGTCGGCGCCGACCCCATCGCCATCACCGACAACATGAACTTCGCCAACCCGGAACGGCCCGAGATCATGGGCCAGTTCGTGGCCAGCGTGCGTGGCATGGGCGAAGCCTGCCGCGTGCTCGACTATCCGGTCGTGTCGGGCAACGTCTCGCTTTACAACGAGACCAACGGCGTTGGCATTCCGCCCACACCGGCCATTGGCGGCGTCGGGCTGGTGCCGGACGTATCGAAAATCGCGCACATCGGTTTGCAGCGCGAGGGCGACCTGCTCATCGTCATCGGCCGCGAGCAAGGCTGGCTCGGGCAATCGCTCTACCAGCACTTGGCGACGGGCAAGTTCGACGGCGCGCCGCCGCCGGTCGATCTCGCCGACGAAATGAAAGCCGGACGTTTGGTGCGTGCGCTCATTCGCGAAGCCAAAGTGTCCGCCGTGCACGACTGCGCCGATGGCGGGCTTTTGGTGACCGTCGCTGAAATGGCGCTCGCTGGCGGCGCCGACAGCAACGGCACTGCCGGTGGTGCCGGCATGGGTGTTGAACTGTTCCCCTACGAGGGCAAGCTGCCGTCCCACGCCGCCTGGTTCGGCGAAGACCAAGGCCGCTACGTCGTCTCCGTCACGCCCGAGTTGGCGGAAGAAACGCTCGAACGCGCGAGGCTCCTCGCGCTGCCCGCCCGCATTGTCGGGCGTGTGGGTGGTGATGCGCTGGTCAAAAAGGGCGAGGCGGCGCTCAAGCTCGCGGAGTTGCGCGTGGCGCATGAGGGCTGGATGGTTGGGTTTATGGGTGGGTGATGCAGGCGGAACAGCTGCCGTTATGGATACAGTATGTCTCCGCACTGGGGCCGACGGCCGTCGCGGCAAGTGTTGCTTATGTCGCTTGGAACCAGTGGAGGACGGCCCACGCTAAGGTGCGATTCGAGCTTTTTGAACGTCGCTACAAAGTTTACCGAGCGATTGAGAAAATAATCATTCTCAGCACTATAGAGGGTCAGCTTCTTCCCTCCGACTTGCAAAATTTTTACGATGATATGCGTGGTTCGGAATTCCTGTTTGAAGACGATCTTCGTAGTGAGGCGATTGCCATCGGTGATATGGCATCTCGAGCCGCATACGCACGCGCTGGGACCTCAGGAAATATAGACCACCCACGCTATGAACAGTTAATCGCGGAAGAGAATGAAGTGCTCAACTACCTCG
>JANNUW010000690.1:0-4508 GCA_031414095.1 Hyphomicrobium sp.
CACCCACGCCGGTTTTCAAGACCGGTGCCTTAAACCACTCGGCCACCCCTCCAGAGCGACGCCAGCCTGCCTGCAAAGACCCCGCTCGTGGCGATCGTCAAAGCTGGACTCGGCGCTACCTGTCCGCTCCTATAGACGGGAGCGCCGCGAGGCTCAAGGCTCGTGCGTGCGCAAACCCCCGAAACCCCACGGACCGATGCCGCGCGATACCAACGCCGGGCCAGCCAGCTGACTCAACCGCATGACGGCCCGGTCGAACATCGGCCTTCTCGCGCTCAGACCGCATAGATCAAAACCGCGCGGTGGCCACTCATGCGCCGGAGTGCAGGGCGGAATCGTCACGATCCCCTGCCCCGCGGGCTCGGCAACGTGACCTGCAAACATTGGCACGACCTAACCCCTCCGCTCGAATTTAACGGTGTCAGCGTGGCCGTGGCACCGCGACGCTGCTGCCAGTCGCGCAATCAGCGAAGGCCAAATTTACATATCGGGGTCATGGGGTTAGACTTATTTTAACGCTATAAGCGGCACCCTTCTCTATCCCGTTGAGCACGTGCAAAGGGACTTTGAAGCGGCAAACGTTTGGGCGTATAAGCCGCTCCACTGTGCTGCATCGCAGCGGATATTTCGGAGGTGCCTACGTGGCACAAAGCAAGGCTGCCGACCCTGCCGCGGACGCCGGTGGCGCACCCCATCACGGAAAATTCTGGACACTCGTGCTCGGCTCGATCGGCGTCGTTTTCGGCGACATCGGCACAAGCCCTCTCTACGCGTTCAAGGAAGCCGTGAACGCGGGTCAGGGCGTGGGCATCTCGAGCCGCGAAGCGGTCATCGGCGTCTTGTCGATGATCCTGTGGGTCCTCCTGCTCATCGTCACACTGAAGTACGTGATCATCCTCCTGCGCGCCGACAACAAGGGTGAAGGCGGTACGTTCGCGCTGATGGCGCTCGGCCAATCGGTCGCCAAACGCAGCGCCCCCGTGTTGTTCGCACTCGGCGTTGCGGGCGCGTCTTTCTTCTTCGGCGACTCGGTGATCACACCAGCGGTATCCGTGCTGTCGGCCGTCGAAGGATTGAAGCTCGTCTCGCCGGCTTTCGAAACGGCCGTCGTACCAATTGCCGTCATCATCATCGTTGCGCTCTTTGCCGTGCAGTCGCGCGGCACCGCAAAGATGGCCACATACTTCGGACCCATTACGGCTGTCTGGTTTCTGGCTCTTGCGGCTGGCGGGCTCAATCATCTGCTCGACGATCCAAGCGTGCTGGCCGCCATCAATCCAGTACATGGTATTAGTTTTGTAGCCGGCCACGGGCTGATCGGTTTGAAGGTTATGGGGCTCGTGTTCCTGGCTGTCACGGGGGCTGAGGCGCTCTACGCCGATCTCGGACACTTCGGGCGCATGCCCATTCAATACGGCTGGTTCTTATTCGTGCTGCCCGCCTTGTTGCTCAATTATTTCGGACAAGGTGCGCTCGTCCTGGCCCACCCGGGCGCCATCCATAATCCGTTTTATCTGCTCTATCCTGAGTGGGCGCTGATCCCGATGGTAATCCTGGCGACCATGGCGGCCGTGATCGCCAGTCAGGCGGTTATCACAGGCGCTTTCTCGCTCACGCGCCAAGCCGTGCAGCTGGGCCTGATGCCCCGCATGGCGATCCGCCATACGTCGGAAGAAATGGCTGGCCAGATTTATCTGCCGCGCGTGAACTGGACCCTCATGGTCCTCGTCATCATGGTCGTCGTGATGTTCAAATCATCGGGCAACCTAGCTTCGGCCTACGGTGTCTCAGTGACGGGCGCGATGCTGATCGACAGTTGCATGGCCTTCTTCGTCATCTGGAAATTGTGGAACTGGAATTTCTGGAAAGCTCTCGCGCTTATGCTGCCCTTAGCATTGATCGAGCAGGCCTTCTTCACAGCCAATATGCTGAAAGTGTTCGAAGGCGGCTGGTTGCCGATCCTGCTCGCCAGCAGCATGGCGCTGATCATGGCGACCTGGGTGCGAGGCTATGGAATTTTGTCAAAGCATGCGCGCCGCAACGAGGCCGATCTCGATTGGCTGGTGCGTAAGCTCGAAGCCAAGCCGCCCGTGCGCGTACCGGGCACAGCCGTTTTCTTGTCAGGTGATGTCAACGCCGCGCCGACCGCGCTGATGCATAACCTGAAACACAACCGCGTCTTGCACGAGCGCAACGTGGTGCTCTCGATCCGCACCCGCGACACGCCGCGCGTGCCCCGCCATGAGCGCCTCGAAATCGACCGCAGCAACGAGACCTTCATCAAGGTCGTCGCCCACTATGGCTTCATGGAAACGCCGTCGATTCCAAAAATTCTCGAGCATTGCCGGCGCAAGGATTTGAACATCGACATCGGCGCGACGTCGTTCTTCCTGTCACGACGATCGTTGCGCACAACGCCCAAGTCCGAAATGCCGCGCTGGCAGGAAGCCATGTTCATCGCCCTCGCCCGCAGTGCTGAGGATGCAACAACGTACTTCCAAATTCCGATCGATCGCGTGGTCGAAGTCGGCGCCCAGGTCGCTGTCTAAGGCTTCGAAGCTTTCATATCAGCGTCGATTGGAAACCACTCTCTCCACGTCATCCGGCGTCATGGCGGAGCCATGCGAACGCATGGACGGCCGGGATCCGGAGTGTTGCCACATGCGGACTGTCAGCATGCTGGAAACCAGCCTACGGAATGCTCGCGAGTTGAGACGCGCCGGTATCGAGCGCTTCTGCTAAACGGCCGCAATATGAAGCTCACCGGATCCCGGCCTTCGCCGGGATGACGTGCTGTGAGAAAATTGTGGCTCATGGCAGGCATTGCAACGCCCATGTTCAAGATCGATGAAGTTTCGTAGCAATCGGGATAAGCTGGCGACGCATCCGCGACACATAATTTGCCGTAATAGGAGTGTGCGAACCCCCGCGCATTCCCCCGCGCATTGGAACCGTTATGTCCCGCGACGATGAACAAAACCGCTTCACGGCCCGGGCCAACCGTTACGTGAAAGTTGGCGCCAACGTTGGCTCTGTAGGACTGAAGCTCGCCGGCCAGCGTCTGTTGGGCCTGGACGGCAGCCGCGCCGGCAATGCCGCCGCACTTGCCGCCGCTCTGGGCGGCCTCAAGGGGCCGTTGATGAAAGTGGCGCAACTGCTGGCCACCATCCCTGACGCCGTGCCGGCCGAGTACGCGCGTGAGTTCGGACAGCTGCAAAGCCAAGCCCCGCCGATGGGCCCCGCGTTTGTCCGCCGCCGGATGCTGGCAGAGCTCGGACCCGATTGGCGCACGCGTTTTGCAAACTTCGAGGAAGCGTCGACCGCTTCGGCATCACTGGGACAAGTGCACCGCGCGACCACACATGACGGCCGCTTGCTCGCAGCCAAGTTGCAGTACCCCGACATGCAGTCGGCCGTGGAAGCCGACCTCACGCAGTTGAAAGTCCTGTTGGGCCTCCACGCCCGCATCGATCCCGGTGTCGATACGGGCGAAATTTTCGCTGAAATCAGCGCGCGCCTGCGCGAAGAACTCGATTACGATCTGGAGGCCAAACACACCCGCCTCTACGCGCATATTTTTGCAGACCCTGCGCTGAAACAGCGGGTCCGCGTGCCCGAAATTCTGGGAGAGCTGTCTACCAAGCGGCTTTTGACGATGACCTGGCTCGAGGGCGATAAACTGCTCGACCACAAGGACGATCCGCTCGACGATCGCAATGCGATTGCCGAGGCGATGTTTCAGGCTTGGTGGTACCCATTCTCGCACTACGGCGTCATTCATGGCGATCCGCATCTGGGCAACTACACCGTCTTTTCGCAAGACGGCCGGCCCGTGGGTATCAATCTGCTCGACTACGGCTGCATCCGCACGTTCCCCGTCTCGTTCGTGCAGGGTGTGATCGATCTTTATAACGGCCTCCTGCACAACAACCGCGCGCTTGTCGTTCACGCCTATGAGACCTGGGGCTTTAAGGGCCTGTCGAGCGAACTCATCGATGTGCTGACGATCTGGGCCCGGTTCATTTACGGCCCGCTGCTCGATGACCGCGACCGCACGATTGCAGAGGCGACGTCCCCGGGCGATTACGGGCGCAAGGAGGTCTTTGAGGTACGCGCGCTTCTACGCGCCAAGGGGCCGGTGACCATTCCACGCGGTTTTGTCTTCATGGACCGCGCGGCCATTGGCTTGGGCGGCGTCTTTTTGCATCTGGGCGCGCGGCGCAATTGGTTCCGCATGTTCAACGAGTTGATCGAAACTTTCGATATAGACCGCGTAGCTGCGCGGCAGGCAGAAGCCTTCGCGATTGCCCAGGTCCCGCGGCCCTCGTGAGGCTTATGGTACTGCTGCCACAGCGGCCGGGCGAAGAGGCCTCCTGCCGTTGTATTTGGCCTATTCCGCCCCTTGGCCTTCGACTAAGGTCCGTCCACATTTAGATGCAATGGTGCGGCGTGGAGACTGTGGCGATGGCTGAGAAGAGCAAGTTCCTCGATAGAGTCGGTGGCGTCAT
>JANNUW010000691.1:0-7758 GCA_031414095.1 Hyphomicrobium sp.
CTGAGGGCACCGAAACCCTTGGCACCCTTTTCCATGATAAGTTCCAGGAACGCGTCGCGCGTGCCGGAAGTTGGCGGGGGGCCAAGGACCTCAATCTTGGTCGCGGGGAGGTCCGGATAGACGTCTTGCCAGTTCTTGTTCGGGTTCGGGATGAAGTTTAAGTTCTCATCATGAAATTCCGCGGCGAGAGCCAAGAAAAGTTCCTCCTGCGAGACATTGAGGTCTGGGCCGCTCTTGGCCTTAGCGAGCACAATGCCGTCAAGGCCGATCTTGATCTCAACGATATCGGTGACGCCGTTTTTCTGGCAGTCCTCGAACTCGGCCTTTTTGATCGGACGCGAGGCGTTTGCGATGTCGGGAGTTGTCTCACCGACACCGGCGCAGAACAGCTTCAATCCACCGCCCGTGCCGGTCGATTCCACAACCGGCGTTTTGCCGCCGCTCGCCTTGCCGAACTGCTCGGCGACCGCGGTCGTAAAGGGGTAGACTGTCGACGAGCCAACGATGTTGATTTGGTCGCGCGCGAACGTCGCGGTCGAGAGGGGCGAAGTGGCCGCGATTGCGATTGCAGCCAAGGTCAGACCATTTTTGAAATTGGGTGTCATGGGGCCTCGAGGAACAGGTTGGGGCCGGGAAGCGCCTTATTTCCAGCCATTTTGTGCGCTCGTCGGCGTCTCTAGCCCGACCAAACAAAGCTTTTATGACAGTTTAGCGTATGGATCAGGCCCGAAGCGCTTTTAGATTAGGTCCACCGCTCCAGGATCACAGAAAACGTCGCGTCTTTACGATCACGAAGCCCGCAGGGCGCAATAGCGTCTTCCGCGTATTGCACCGGGGCTGGACGATATCTCAGCCGACTTCAATCCCGTTCGCCGAATGTCGTGGGCGACGACAGTGTCGCGTAATCGGGCAAAATCACCACTGCGCTTGGCGCAGCCGGCCGGGCGCGACAAACGCCCGCCAAAATACCCCGTGACTTGGGGGCGCAAACCGCTCAGCACTCAGCTCTGCGCATGGCGACTCCCTTGCAGGGAGCCGCCATGCGCGTCGAGCGTCGCGGTGCCAAAGAGGACACCTCCCACACATGCCGCAATCGCCGCCCAGCGAGACGCACGCGTTCATTCGCGCTAACACGCTTGTCCGCTCGCCGCCGCTGGTGCCGGAGATCAAACTGCATCTGGCAGAAGAAAGTCTGCCGATCTGGCAGAAGACCGAAGAGCAGTTGGGCGAGATCAACGTGCCGCCGCCCTACTGGGCATTCGCGTGGGCCGGAGGGCAGGCTCTCGCCCGCTACATTTTCGACCACCCAGAAACGGTCGCTGGGAAAACGGTTCTCGACCTCGGCTCTGGCTCGGGATTGACCGCCATCGCGGCCATGCTTTCCGGCGCCGAGCGCGTGCGCGCAGCAGACATCGACGCTTTTGCGCTGGCGGCCGTTGGCCTGAACGGGGCGCTCAACGGAGTCGACGTCACAACCACACGCGCTGACCTGCTATCCGGGCCGCCAGACCGCTATGGGGTCGTCCTCGTGGGCGATCTATTCTACGAACGCCAGCTGGCGGCCAGGGTCACCGCTTTTATCGAAGCCGCGAGCGCATCAGGTGCGCGCGTGCTTATCGGCGATCCACAACGCAACTATTTTCCGTGCGCGCGCTTTACCCGAATGGCCACCTACGACGTGCCCGTCAGCCGCGAATTGGAAGATACCGAAGTTAAGTCGACAGCGGTTTGGCGGTTTTAAAACGTCCCCACAATACTGCGTTTCCCGGCCAAGTACGCTGGAACAGCGTGCGCGAGCCGGGACCACGTCCCGTGTGGTTCTTGGACGGGACCCCGGCCCGGTACTCGCTTAGCGCTCGCTATCCCGTCCGGGGACGCAGGAATTAAGAGGGTTGCGTCATAGGGTAGATCAGGTAGCGGGGAACCAAACCAATTCGAGACGCCCGCATCCTTCGACTTAGGACCCAGTTGCACGACTGCCCATAAATTCGCATTATGCTCGCCACATTTCCGGCATTTGCCGTTGGAGGTTTCATCCGATGACTGACAAGGTTTACCCCGTTCCCGCCGAATGGGCGAAGCGCGCGTGGATCAACGCTGATCAATACGCCACGCTTTATAAGCGCTCGGTCGAGGACCCGGATGGGTTTTGGGGTGAAGCCGGCCGTCGGCTCGATTGGATCCAGCCCTACACCAAGGTCAAGAACACCTCGTTCGATTTGCCCGACGTGTCGATCAAGTGGTTCGAAGACGGCACCTTGAATGTGTCCGCCAATTGTATCGATCGCCACCTTGCGACACGCGGCGATCAGGTTGCCATCATATGGGAGGGCGATGATCCGACGGTCGATGAAAAAATCACTTACCGCCAGTTGCACGAGCGGGTTTGCAAATTCGCCAATGTGCTGAAAGCTATGGGGGCCAAGAAAGGCGACCGCGTCACTATCTATCTGCCGATGATTCCCGAAGCGGCCTACGCCATGCTGGCGTGCGCCCGCATCGGAGCGGTCCACTCGATCGTGTTCGGCGGCTTCTCGGCCGACAGTTTGCAAAACCGTGTCGACGACGCTGGCAGCAAGCTCATCATCACGGCCGACGAAGGTTATCGGGGCGGCAAGACGGTGCCGCTCAAGAAAAACACCGACGAAGCCCTCAAGCGCTGCACAGGCGATGAGAAAGTTCTCGTCGTGCGGCGGACCGGAAATCCCGTCCCCATGACGGCTGGACGCGATGTCTGGCTGCACGAGGAAATGGAGAAAGTTCCGGCCGACTGTCCGCCCGAAGAAATGAACGCCGAAGATCCGCTCTTCATCCTCTACACGTCGGGCTCGACCGGCAAGCCCAAGGGCGTTCTGCATACGACGGGCGGGTATCTGTTACACACCGCCATGTCGCATCAATACGTGTTCGATTATCACGATGGCGACGTCTACTGGTGCACGGCCGATGTCGGCTGGGTGACGGGACACAGCTATATCGTGTACGGGCCGCTCGCCAACGGCGCCACAACCCTGATGTTCGAGGGCATCCCGAATTACCCGACGCCGTCGCGCTTCTGGCACGTCATCGACAAGTGGGACGTCAACATCTTCTACACGGCTCCCACTGCCATCAGAGCCCTCATGGGCATGGGCGACGATTTCGTCAACCGGTCAAGCCGCGCCTCGCTGCGACTGCTCGGCTCGGTCGGCGAACCGATCAACCCCGAAGCCTGGGAATGGTACTACCGCGTCGTCGGGCAAAGCCGCTGCCCCATCGTCGACACCTGGTGGCAGACGGAAACCGGCGGCGCTATGATCACGCCGTTGCCCGGCGCCGTCGATATGAAGCCCGGTTCGGCCAGCAAGCCATTCTTCGGCGTGCAGCCCGATCTCGTCGATGAAAAGGGAAATATCTTGACCGGCGCAGGCCAGGGCAACCTGATCATTCAGGACAGCTGGCCCGGGCAAGCACGCACCATTTACGGCGATCATGAGCGCTTTGCGCAAACGTATTTCAGCACGTATCCGGGCAGCTACTTCACCGGCGACGGCTGCCGCCGCGACGAAGACGGCTACTATTGGATTACCGGCCGCGTCGATGACGTCATCAATGTATCGGGCCATCGCATGGGCACGGCCGAAGTCGAAAGCGCGCTCGTCTCGCATCACTCTGTCGCCGAGGCCGCCGTCGTCGGCTACCCGCACGACATCAAAGGTCAGGGCATCTACTGCTATGTCACTTTGAAAAATGGCGAGCAGCCAGGCGACGGCTTGAAAAAAGAGCTCGTGCAAGCCGTGCGCACGATCATCGGTCCCACGGCCTCGCCCGACCTCATTCAGTTTGCGCCCGGCCTGCCGAAAACGCGATCGGGCAAAATCATGCGCCGCATTCTACGTAAGATCGCCGAAGACGACTTCGCAAGTCTTGGCGATATCTCGACCCTGGCCGACCCAACCGTAGTCGACGAACTTATCGCCAATCGACAAAACAAGAAGCCGGCTTGAACCGCCAGCTTCGCGCAAGACTTCGCTCGCGCGCACATCCACAATCCTGCTGGTGTGGACGGCTCCCTCGCACGGCATCTGAGTGCGATAGGGTGATCGTTTGAGACGAATCACCAGAGGGTCCGTCCACATGCAGATTACCACCATCGGGTTGGATCTCGCCAAGAGCGTTTTCCAGGTTCACGGCGTCGGCATGATCGGCAAGGCCGTTGTTGCCAAGCCGTTACGGCGCGGACAGGTACTTGGTTTCTTCGGCAAGCTGGCCCCGTGCCTGGCCGGGATGAAGGCCTGCTCTACGGCCCATCATTGGGCGCGCGAGTTGATCAAGCTGGGTCATACCGTCCGGTTGATCCCGTCGGCCTATGTGAAGCCCTACGAGCGGCGCGGTAAGAACGATGCCGCCGATGCCGCCGCCATTTGCGAAGCCGTGACCCGGCCTTCGATGCGCTTCGTGGCGGTCAAGCCGATCGGCCAGCAAGGGGTGCTCATGGTGCATCGCTGCCGCGATCTGCTGATCCGCCAGCGGACACAGCCGATCAATGCGATGCGTGCACCCAGCTCGAAGACCTCGAGGTGCAGATCGGTACGCTGGAGAAGAGCATTCACGAACTGCATCGCGCGAGCGATGCAAGCCGGCGTCTGGAGACGATCCCTGGCCGCGGCAGAACTCGAGCGGCGGCAAGGAGCGGCTCGGCGGCATCTCCAAGCAGGGCGACCGCACTCTGCGCCGCCTTCTCGTCCTGGGCGCGGCTGCGGTCTTGAGGCACGCGCGCGGGAGCCGTCCATACATGCGTTCCCGGCCAAGCACGCGGTCACGCGTGCGCTGAGCCGGGACCGCGTCGTTCATAAGCTTGGACGTGACCCGGCTCGGGCACGTCTCACTCATGTTCGCCGCCCGTCCGGGGACGCAAGGACTGAGAGGGGACGATATCATAGAGTTCTCGAACGGCAAAAATGCCAAAAATTCGGTGGCATTTGACCTTGCCGCGATCACCGCCTTTATTTCTGTTTCACGTGGTATGACGATGGCAACTATGGAGCCGCAACGATGGCGCGGTAGGAATTTCTAGGATCTGCATGACGAACGCCCTCTCTGCCCTTGCTAACCTCAACGAGCGCTCGCGGGCTGTGCTTCGCCACATCGTCGACGGCTATCTGGCGACAGGGGAACCCGTAGGCTCGCGCAATCTCTCGCGCCTGCTGCCGATGACGCTGTCGCCGGCCTCGATCCGCAACGTCATGTCGGACCTCGAGCACGCCGGTCTTATCTATGCGCCCCACACGTCTGCCGGGCGGCTGCCGACGCAGCACGGGCTGCGCATGTTTGTCGATGGCCTGCTGGAGGTGGGCAATCTGACCGACGACGAACGCCGCCAGATCGAGGCGCAGGTGGCCGTCAAGCGCTCCCGCTCGTTCGATCAGGTCCTGGCAGAAGCCGGCGAGATGATTTCCGGGTTGTCCGAGTGCGCGGGCGTGGTGCTGGCCGAAAAGCAGGACCCGCGCCTCAAACACATCGAATTCGTCGCGCTCGACCCCGGCAAGGCGTTGGCGGTCGTGGTCGCCGACGACGGCAATATCGAAAACCGGATCATAGATCTACCAACGGGGATGACGCTTTCGGCGCTCGTCGAGGCTGCCAATTTTCTCAACGCCCATATCCGCGGCATGACCATGGCCGAGGCGCGCACGCACATCGAGCGTGAGCTGACCTCGGCGCGCGCCGAGCTGGATGTCCTGGCGCAAAAGGTGATCAAGGCGGGGCTGGCCGAATGGTCCGGCACGTTCGACGACCGGCGCAGCCTCATCGTGCGCGGCCAATCGAACCTGTTGAAGGACCTCTCAGCCATCGGCGACCTCGACCGCATCAGGCAACTGTTCGACGATCTCGAGCAAAAGCGGGATCTCGTTCAACTGCTGGGCTTGGCGGAAGGCGGCGACGGCGTGCGCATCTTCATCGGGTCTGAAAATAAGCTGTTCTCGCTGTCGGGTTCGTCGCTGATCGTCGCACCCTTTCAGGACGAGACGCGAAAAATTGTCGGCATTCTGGGCGTAATCGGCCCGACGCGTATCAATTACGCGCGCATCATTCCGATGGTCGACTACACAGCCAAGCTGGTCAGCCGTTTGCTGACTTGATTTTTGAATTTTAAAGCCCGATATCGCGGGTGCGTGCGGCCGTTGACGGCCCTATTCAAATGCACAGTGCCCCAACCTCATACTCCGGAGACCCCATGGCGGACCCCAAGACCCCTGGCGAGGACGATACCCCTGAACAAAAGCCGGATCTGGGTGCCGATCTTCAAGGTGCGGGCGCAGCTCAGCCGGCTGGCGACGCCAGAACGCAGGCGGGTGGCGAAGCTGAAATCGGGCCTGCGCAGCTCAAGGCCATCATCCAGGTCCTTCAGGCTGAACTCGACGCCGCTAAAAATCAGGGGCTGCGATTGCTCGCCGACATGGACAATCTGCGCAAGCGCATGGAGCGCGAGAAGGAAGAAACCGCGAAATACGCCATCGGCAAATTTGCCGCCGACGTGGTCAACGTCGCCGACAATTTCGAGCGTGCGACCAACGCGGTTCCCGAAGGTGCAGCCGACGCAGACGGCGCGTTTAAAAGTTTGGTCGATGGTGTCACCATGACCGAGCGCGAGTTTCAGAATGTGCTCGAACGCCATGGTGTGCACCGGCTCGATCCTGGCGGCGAAGCCTTCAATCCGCACAAGCATCAAGCCGTTATGGAAATGCAAAATCCTGATGTGGTGCCGGGTACGATCGTGCAGGTTTTCCAGCCCGGCTACATGATCGGCGACCGCGTCCTGCGCCCGGCCATGGTCGTGGTGGCGAAGGGCGGCGTAAGGCCCGGGGTCAAATCGGCCGCGGCTGTCCCGGGTGAGGATGACGCCGCCTCCTAATCCAACAAGTGGCCATTGGGGGGCCGTTTCTAATTCAGACAAGGTGATATATGAATTGGACTTGCCCGTGGTGCGGACACACACAAACCGTCACACGTCCAAAAATGGACGTGGAAAAGAATAAGTTCGACATCCAAAGCAAATATGGTGACTGCGGCTATCGGATCGATGCAATTGCTTGTGCGAACGATGAATGCGGTGAGCTGCAGTTAAACCTCCACTTTGGTCGTGGTACATGGGCTCGTGACGGAATTAGGAATCACTTTAATCTTCTTCCAGGCGAAACAGAACATTTCGCGCTGAGACCAAGATCATCAGCGAAACCTCAGCGTGCCAAAGGTTCTGGCTGACGATTATAACGAAGCTTGCGCTATACGCGACCTCAGCCCAAAGGCGAGCGCAACGCTTTCTCGACGAGTGCTACAGGGTCTGATTAGAGATTTTTGCGGCATCTCCAAATCGAGGCTAGTTGATGAGATCGATGCGCTAAAACTCTTGGCGGATAATGGGAATGCCCCGAAGGGAGTCGCAATTGAAACGATAGAAGCGATGCATCATGTGCGCTCCATCGGTAACATCGGCGCCCACATGGAGAAAGACATTAACATCGTTGTGAGGTGGACGCCGGAGAGGCTCAAGCGCTCATTGAACTTATCGAACTCCTCTTCAAAGATTGCTACGTCTCCAAAGCAGCGCGCGAGCATCAACTAGCTCAAATCAAAAGAATCGCGGATGAGAAAAAAGCAGCGCAGTTAGGCAAGCCAGTAACTTAAGATTTCAACTTTTGGCTGCCTTACAGCTTAAGCCTTTTCATCACCTGAGAACACTCGCCCCATCCAGTCGTCGATGGTGATGGTGCCGGC
>JANNUW010000692.1:0-13309 GCA_031414095.1 Hyphomicrobium sp.
TTCTTTTTCCATCACCTCTGAAAAGCCCATGATGGCGTTGAGCGGCGTTCGCAGTTCATGGCTCATCGTCGCGAGAAAGCGCGACTTGGCTTTGTTGGCCGTTTCAGCACGCCGGCGCGCTTCGTCCGAGACGAGTTTTGCTTCCGCCAATTCGGCGATGAGAGTGTCTTTCTGCTGGCGGAATTCGAGCATCGCCACAGCCGTGGAATTCAGCCCCTTGGCTAGGAAAACGAAATAGACGTGCACACCGACAGCCATCGACGCAAGCGCGTAATAGAACGGGTCCTGCAACATCAATAGCCGTCCAACGACGGCAATGGTCATCGGAACCGTGCCGGCATAAAGGATGGCAATAACGGGCGAGGCGAACGTCATGCGCACCGCGAGCAAAACGATCAAGGTCGCAAAGATGAACACGTGCGACGAGAACTGCGCCATGTTGTTCATGCCACCGGAGTGGACTCCGACGAGGGCAAATCCAGCCCACGTCAGGCCATTGAGCAGCTCTGCCATCATGAAGCGGCCGCGCCAGACCGCAACGTCGGCTTCTTCCCTGGGAAGGGCGCGGAACCGGCGGCCAAGATCGAGCAAAACGACCTTGGCGGCGATTACGGCCAGCAACCAGGCGCAGCCCTGCAGCTTTGGTGCCCAGAACATCGACGCGAGCGCAAACAGCGCGGCCATCGCCCACATCGTGGCGGCGGCGCTCAGCTCGTTGCGCACGAACATCAGCAGCAGATCGTATTCGAACTCGGGCTTGATACCGTTTTCATCCGCCAACTTCTGGCGCGTGGCACGAATATCTTCGCGCGCACGATTGCGCGTCTCGCGGCGATCGCGCAGCTTGGTGTAATCGTTTGAAGTAAGGTCCATCCCGGCTTGCCGTCTCTACTCAAAAATCTGCTTAGTCCTGTCGCGCGAGAAGCAGCTGTGGAGCCGGGCAGCGCCAAATGCTGGCCACCAAACGGCATTCCAATTTCGGCAATAAACCCTAAGTTAGGGTTTACACGATCAGTGTTAACGCTTTGAGAAGGAGCGGCTATGCCGGCCCTGCAACGTCGCGACATGCAAAAAATTCTGCGGTGGGCCGGCATGGCGTGTCTGGCAGTGCTGGCGGCCGTCTTGGAACGCAACGGTTACGGCCGCCGTCAGGACTCACCGCAGCGTCCGCACACGGGACAGTCTATGCCCGCTGGCGGCGTCGTCGAAGGTCATCCGCGCCTCGTCGACGGCGATAGCTTTTTCCTAAACGGCTCGGAAGTCCGCATGGTCGGCATCGATGCCCCCGAAGGCAAGCAGACATGTGAGCGCCAGGGCCGCTCGTGGCCGTGCGGAGAAGAGGCGCGTGCGCAGTTGGCTCAGTTCATCGGCGGGCGGGCAATTTCATGCCGGGGCGATGCGCCTGACCAGCATGGACGTATCCTCGGCACCTGCACGGTCAACGGCCGCAATCTCAATCGGGATATGGTGGCGGCCGGCTTTGCGGTGTCGTTCGGCGCGCTCTACAATCGCGAAGAGCGCGAAGCGCACGACAACCGGCGCGGGCTCTGGTCGGGACAATTTCAAAAACCACAGGACTGGCGGCACGCGCACGGCATCGGCGGCAGCCGGTGACTGGGCGGTCAACAATCCGCTGCGACGCCCACTTCAAGTGTTCCGTAGGGAACCGCCGCGATTGCAGACGGCGTGCTGGTATGCTCCGTTGAAGGCTACGGCGAGGGACCTGCAATGAAGCTGACAGTTCTGGGGTGCAGCGACGCGTTCGGCACCGGCGGGCGGCTGCAAACGAGCTTTCACGTCGCCCATGACGGCGGCGCGTTTCTCATCGACTGCGGCGCGACCAGCCTCATCGGGCTCGAACGTCAGGGCTTCAGTCCCAACGACATCCCCGTTATTTTTATCACCCATCTGCAAGGCGATCACTTCGGCGGTCTCGTCTGGTGGCTCTTGCATGCGGTACATGTCGGCAAACGCACCGCACCGCTCACCGTCACCGGCCCAGTTGGCATCCGGGCGCGACTCATGGCGGCGGGCGAGGCCTTGTTTCCAGGCTCGGCCACCGCGCAGCGCGGCTTCGAGGTCCAGTTCATCGAGTATGCCGAACAAACGCCGTTGATGGTCGAGGGCATCACCGTCACGCCGTTCGAGGTTTGCCATCCGTCGGGTGCACCGCCCTACGCGCTGCGCATCGAAGCCGGCGGCAAAACGATCACGTTTTCCGGCGATACGCAGTGGAGCGAAAACCTCGTTGCCGCGGCCGCCGATGCCGATCTCTTCATCGCTGACTGTTACGGCTACGACGCCACTGTGCGCTACCACATGAATTGGACGACCCTGAAAGCCAATCTACCCCGCATCACTGCGCGCCGCATTCTTCTGACCCATATGGGCCGGGAGATGCTCGCCAAGGCCGAGACTGTTGCACGGGGAAATATTTTGGCGGCCCATGACGGCTTGGTCATCGATATCTAGCGCCGCACCTTGAGGAATTATTTTGCGCCTCATGACCTAAAAACCGGACAACCTTCTCTGCTTTCGCCTAGAAGTGGACATATGAGGAATTTCTTACCAGTAAGAGCGCGCGCATGATCGGCGACATGGACGTCAAGATTCTGAAAATTCTGCAGGAGGACTGCACCCGTCCTGTTGCCGATATCGGCAAGGAGATCGGTCTCTCGACGACACCCTGCTGGCGGCGCATGCAAAAGCTGGAGGAAGCCGGCGTTATCACCAAGCGCGTGGCGCTCCTCGACCCAGTCAAGGTCAACGCCGGTGTCACCGTGTTCGTCTCGATCAAGACGGACAAGCATAGCCAGGAGTGGCTCGAAAAATTCAACGCGGCCATACCCGACCTGCCCGAAGTCATCGAAGCCTATCGCATGTCGGGTGACGTCGATTATCTGTTGCGCGTCGCCGTGCCCGATATCGCGGCCTACGACGATTTTTATAAAAAGCTGGTGTCGCGTATCGAGATTGCGAAGGTCTCGTCCGCCTTCGCCATGGAGCGCATCAAATACACGACCGCCCTGCCCTTACAGTTCGCCCGCGACCCCAACGAGAAAAAAGGCAAGGCGTAGCGCCGCTTCATTTGGTGGTCGCACTTCAACATTCCCCGGAAATTGCGGAGCCGTCAGGCTCGCAATAGGTGCGAATCCCCTCTCCCCCTGGGGAGAGGGTCAGGGTGAGGGGGCGTGCTTCGCGGACGGCGCTCGAGCCCGCCCCCTCACCGGCGCTTCGCGCCCGCCTCTCCCCAAGGGGCGAGGCTGACCAAGATCCCCATCTCCATGCAAGAGGCACGAGGCACGAGGCACGAATTTTCTATCTTTTTCAGCAGCAAGTCCACCGGCCGGTATCGGCTGGGAAAGTGGGAAGGAAAGGTTCTTTCAAGCTATTCCGTCCGCCGCATCGAAGCGATGAAGAACCCATCGGTGTTGTGGCGCGCGGGCGTCAACAGCAAACTGTCGGTGCCGCCATCGGCCGACACGGGAGGCTCGCCGCCGATGTGCTTGCGCCACAGCTCGGCATAGGGCTCGATCTTGAGTTCGGGATGCGCGCCTAAAAACTCAGAAACTTGGCCAGTGTTCTCTTCCGGCAGTACGGAACAGGTCACGTAAATTAAACGGCCGCCCGGCCGCAACATGCTGCTCGCCACCGCAAGCACGGCGCGCTGATCGGCTTGGCGCTCGGCGAGATTGGCAGGCTTCAAACGCCATTTGGCGTCCGGCCGGCGTCGCCACGTGCCAGATCCCGTGCATGGCGCATCGACGAGCACGACGTCAAAGCGCGCGCCTAGGGATTTCAATTCGTCGGCGCGGCCCGCATCGAGCACTTTGACATTCGTGACGCCCGCCCTCATCAACCGGTCGAAAATTGGCCGCAACTGAATCTTGTCGCTGTCGTAGGCGTAAATCTGCCCGGTGTTCTGCATGGCCGCCGCCAACGCCAGCGTTTTACCGCCCGCACCAGCGCACAGATCGAGAACCTGCATGCGCGGACGTGCCCCCGCCAGCAAGGCCGCAATCTGGCTGCCCTCGTCCTGAACTTCAAACCAGCCTTTGCCATGCGAAGTTTCGGCTTCGACGTGCGGCGCGCGCGCGTCACCGACAGGAGCCCGAATACGCACGCCGAGCGGGGCAAAGGGTGTTGCCTGTACCCCGATGGGCGCGAGCGACTCCAAAACCTGTTCGCGCGTTGCCTTAATACTGTTGACGCGCAGATCGATCGGCGCACGGCGCGCAAGTGCAGCGCCTTCTTCCGCTGCATGATCTCCAAAGACGGCGCCCAGCGACGGCGCGATCCATTGCGGATAATTGCCTGTCACCCACGCCGGCCCGCTGGCCGCGGTGCCCTCGGTCAAGCGTTGCCGCTCGTCATCGGTGAGCGCGCTCAGGCTGTGACCGTCGCCGGGAACAAGTGCTGCAATGGCATCAACCGTCAGTCCGCGCGACGCCTTGAGCGCGCCGAGCATGATGGCGCGCGGCGTCTCGGCGCCCATGATCCATGCCGACAACGCCTTGGTGCGTAACGCATCAAACACCAGCGTGCCAATGACCGAGCGATCGCCGCTACCGGCAAAGCGGTGCGCCTTGCCCCAATCGGACAGCGCGGTCGATGCCGGCCGGTGACGGTTGAGAATATCGTCGAGGACTTCACTTGCAGCCGCTAAGCGCGCACCAGGCTTCATAATGGTGTGCCTGACCCAAAAACCGCGAGGCCAAGTTTCACCCACAGCGCCATCAACGCGAAGTTGCTCGCTAAGAATGCCATGAACCGATGCGGAATATAGTTGTAGGTCGTGTGCACGGCGGCTTGTGCGGCCCGAAAGAACACGTAGGTCCAGGCCAGCGCATACATGATCCAGTCGCCCGTGTTGGTGATCATGGCGAAGGCAATGACGGCGTAAAACAGCATCGGCATTTCGAGCGCGTTGTGAAACGCATTCGAAATTTTTCCCGCCCGCTCCGGCCAGACTGGACGACCGCCTGGCGGTCCGCTCTGAACGGAGCTAGATTGAACGGCGCCGAGCCGGGCGTGCGCCATCATAAACAAGAGCACGAACGTGAGGGCAACCTGTGCCAGCACAGGCTGCAGAAGTGTAATGTCTTTCATGGGAACCTTCAGCCGCCGCCTGGATAATTAGGACTTTCACGCGTGATCAGTACGCCGTGCGCGTGGCTCTCGCGCATACCGGCCGCCGAGATGCGTACAAATTGCGCCCGCTCCTGGAACTCGGCCAAGTTGCGCGCGCCAAGGTACCCCATGCTCGAGCGCAAGCCGCCGACCAGCTGATGCAAAACCGCGTCGACGGGACCCTTGTAGGGCACCTGACCTTCAATACCTTCGGGCACGAGCTTCAGCGTGTCTTTGACTTCCTGCTGGAAATAGCGATCGGCCGAGCCGCGCGCCATCGCGCCGACCGAGCCCATGCCGCGATAAGCCTTATACGTGCGGCCCTGATAGAGATAGGTTTCGCCCGGTGCCTCGTCGGTGCCGGCGAGCAGTGAGCCAACCATGACGCAATCGGCACCCGCCGCGAGTGCCTTGGCGATGTCGCCAGAGTAGCGCAAGCCGCCGTCGGCGATGATTGGGACGTCGTGCCTGTGGGCCTCGGCGGCGCAATTCATAATGGCCGTCAACTGCGGCACGCCAACGCCGGCGACAATCCGCGTCGTGCAGATCGATCCAGGACCTATTCCGACTTTGACGCTGTCGGCGCCGGCTTCGATCAGGGCCCGCGTACCCGCAGCGGTGGCGACATTGCCAGCAATGACCTGCACCGAATTCGACATCTTCTTGATGCGCGTCACAGCCTCGAGCACACGGCGCGAGTGCCCGTGCGCGGTATCGACCACGATCAGATCGCAGCCCGCGCCGATGAGCCGTTCGGTGCGTTCAAAGCCGTCTTCGCCAACCGTGGTCGCGGCGGCCGCCCGCAAGCGGCCTTCGGAATCCTTGCAGGCGTTGGGATATTTCTGGGCCTTTTCGATATCCTTGACCGTGATGAGACCGATACAATGATAGTCTTCGTCGACGACCAGCAGCTTTTCGATGCGGTGCGTATGCAGCAGACGCTTGGCCTCATCACGGCTGACGTTGCGCCGCACGGTGATGAGCCGGTCTTTGGTCATCAGTTCGGATACGGGCTGATTGGGATTGGTGGCGAACCGCACGTCGCGATTGGTCAATATTCCGACGAGCTTGCCCTTGCCGGCTTGGCCTTTTATGCCCTGGCCGTTTTCAGCTTCGACGACGGGAATGCCGGAGATGTTGTGCTCGGCCATCAGACCGAGAGCTTCCGCCAATTTTGCGGTCGGCTCTATGGTGACCGGGTTCAAAACAATACCGGACTCATATTTTTTTACCTGCGCAACATGGCGCGCCTGTTCTTCCGGAGTCAAGTTGCGGTGCATCACGCCGATGCCGCCCTCTTGAGCCATGGCGATGGCCAGCCGGCCTTCCGTCACCGTATCCATCGCCGACGAAACGATGGGGATGTTGATCGAAATGGTGCGGGTAATGCGCGAAGACACATCCACCTGGTTTGGCATGACATCTGAAGCGGCTGGCACGAGCAGCACGTCGTCAAATGTCAATGCGAGCCCTTGATCAATGATGATCGGGCTTCTGGCCATGGGCTAATCTCCTCGTGGGATTGACAATTCGGCTCGACCGAGCAGCTAACGCGCTCAACGGGACCGGCAGTGTCGGCAGCGCTATACCATCGCCGCAGGGGCAGGGGAAGTGCGCCCAAGCCCCTAATACTCGCGGCATTGCGCCCTGGGTCGACGGAGCCAGACTCCCCGCACGCACAATGCGCCATAGATCTGACCTGCCGCACACCGATTTCGGCCTGAATTTTACGTTGCGCTGCGAAGTGGTTTTGTTGAGCAAACGTAACACCGTAACACATTAGGTAAGCTGATAACTTGGGGTGATAAATTCAATTGGACCTTAAGCAATCGCCCCGCTAAGAAGGGGCGCTCCCAGATAAGGGAGAATTCAAATGGAGGAAACGACATGAAGGTTTGGACGAAGCCTGCCGTGCGCGAGCAGGAAGTTGGCCTCGAGGTCACGAGCTATCTCCCGGCCGAAATCGACCTGATCTAGGATCGGTTGATGAGGCTCGTGCACTGACGAGCCGTAAGCACGGCGGTCCGCAAGGCCGCCGTTGTTTTTTGGGCGTCCGCAAGGCCGCAACCCGCAACCGTCATCCCAAATAGAAAACGGAACTGCTTGGACCTCGGCAGGGCCGAAGATCCAACACGTTTTTGCACGCGTCCCGCCAATGTAAAAAGTGCCGTATAGCTTGCTGGCGACAAAGTAGACGCATGGGTCCTTCATAGGGCCAGACGTGGAGATTGGACGGATCCCGGCCTTCGCCTGGCGGCGGCCATCCTTGACAAGTCTCCACGATGGTAATGCGGGCCGCAAAGACGCGGCATTGTAACACCTCATTTCACTTGTGAAACTGAGTCTTTTTTGAACTTGTCGTGGAGGGCCACCGGCTCGCGTCGCCCGTCGCTGCGCGATACCTAAAGGTATTTCAAGCGGTCGCACGGGCATGACGTGCTGCGGGAGAGTTTGGCGAGACATGATAAACGCAGCACTCCCGGCCTCGGCGACGGGCCTATTGACCATCGACCTCGCGCAAATTGCGCGGAACTGGCAGGCGCTGGCGGCGCTTGTGGCACCCGCCGTTTGCGGTGCCGTGGTCAAAGCCAATGCCTATGGCTTGGGTGCGGACCGCATCATTCCGGCCTTGGTCGCGGCCGGATGCAATACGTTTTTCATTGCCACGCCCGATGAAGCGATCGAGGCCCGACGCCTCGCGCCCGATGCGACGCTCTTTGCGCTCGACGGTCTGATGCCCGGTGCTGGCGAAGCGCTACTGGCGGTCAACGCGATCCCGGTGCTGTCGAGCTTGACTGAGATTTACGAGTGGCGCGACCATGCCAAAGCGCGCGGCCAAAAGCTCAACGCGGCTGTGCACATCGACAGCGGACTGAACCGGCTGGGCCTCTCCAAAAGCGATGTCAGCGCCCTTGCCACCGACACCAAAGCGCTGAGCGCGCTCAATCTCGACCTCGTCATGAGCCACCTTGCGTGCGCCGATGATCCCGCCGACGAGAAAAACGAACAGCAGCGCAAAACCTTCGACCGCTTGCGGCGCTTATTGCCGAAGGCGCGCGCGAGCCTGTCAGCCTCCGACGGTTTGATGCTAGGGCAAGACTATCATTTCGACCTCGTGCGCCCCGGTTACGCCATCTACGGCGGCCAGGCCTTCAAGGGCGGACCGACGCCGGTGCGGCCAGCGCTGACGGCCGCCGCGCGCGTTTTGCAGGTCCGCAAGGTCGCCGAGGGCGAAACGGTCGGCTATGCCAGCAGCTGGCGGGCGCCGCGCAATTCCAGGATCGCCGTCATTGCTGCCGGTTACGCCGATGGCTTTGCGCGCGCTGGCAGTTCAACCTGGGATGAACTCGGTGGAGCGGTGCGCATCAACGGCGAATTCGCGCTGATCGCCGGACGCGTCTCGATGGACCTCATCACCGCCGACGTCACCGATTTCAAAGTACCCGTCGAGCGCGGTGACCTGGCCGAAATCATAGGACCTGGCCTCACCATCGAAGAAGCCGGGCAACGCGCCAACACCATCGGCTATGAAGTGCTGACGAGCCTCAGCCGCCGCTTTCACAGGGTCTATATCGAGGAGCCATCCCATGGCTAAGGCGGCCAAAGCTGGAACGTACGTCTGTCAGGCGTGCGGGGCGGTGTCTACGAAATGGGCCGGCAAATGCGCGGCCTGCAACGAATGGAATACGATGGCTGAAGAAACCGATGCCGGCCCGCCGCCGGGTTCGGGGTTCTCCAAGTCGAGCCGCGGCCGGGCGATCACGCTCGAGGGCCTGAGCGGCACTACGAAAGAAGCGCCGCGCTTCCTCACCGGCATATCCGAGCTCGACCGGGTGACGGGCGGCGGCATCGTTCCCGGTTCGGCGCTGCTGATCGGCGGCGAACCCGGCATCGGTAAGTCGACGCTTTTGTTGCAGCTTGCGGGGTCGCTGGCCAAGCTCGGCAAACGCGCGATCTACTTTTCGGGTGAAGAAGCCGTGGCCCAGGTGCGCCTCAGGGCCGAGCGGCTCGGACTTGCCGACGCGCCCGTGCAGCTTGGCGCGGAGACCAATCTCGCCAACATTCTCGCGACCCTCGCCGACAACCCGCGCGCCGACTTGATCGTCATCGATTCGATCCAGACTCTGTGGTCGGACGCGCTCGACGCCGCGCCCGGCACCGTCAGCCAGGTCCGCGCCGCCACGCAATCGTTGATCCGCTACACCAAGAACGCGGGCGCCGCACTGCTGCTCGTCGGACACGTTACCAAGGACGGGCAGATCGCTGGCCCCAAGGTCGTCGAACACATGGTCGACGCGGTGCTGTCTTTCGAGGGCGACCGTGGCCACGCGTTTCGCATTTTGCGCGCCGTCAAGAATCGCTTCGGCGCCACCGACGAAATCGGCGTCTTCGAAATGGCGGGCTCGGGCCTTATCGAAGTGACCAACCCTTCTGAACTGTTTCTGGGCGACCGTGAAACCTCAGCACCGGGCGCCGCTGTCTTTGCGGGCATGGAGGGCACGCGCCCGATCCTCGTCGAAATTCAAGCCCTCGTCGCGCCGTCGTCGCTGGGCCAGCCGCGCCGCGCCGCCGTCGGCTGGGACGCCAACCGCCTCGCCATGTTGCTTGCCGTTCTCGACGCCCGCTGCGGCATCTCGTTCGGCCAGCATGACGTCTATTTGAACGTCGCGGGCGGCATGAAAATACAGGAACCGGCGGCCGATCTCGCGGCTGCCGCCGCACTTTTGTCATCCCTGCAGAACAAACCGCTCGGCCCGACACAAGTGTTTATCGGGGAAATTTCACTTTCGGGCGCATTGCGGGCCTCGGGCCATACGGCGGCCCGCTTAAAAGAGGCGCAAAAACTGGGCTTTACTCAAGCTGTTATCCCGTCGGCCGGCGAAACGGGCGGCGATCAATCCCGCCTCGAACTAACACGGATTGCCCACTTGAAGGATCTTGCGGCCACGCTTGTGCCATGCGACTGAACAACATCCATGTGCTGCATGGTGGCGCCGCCGGGATCGGCGCGTCACAACCGGGAGAGCTCAGTTTATGATCGGGCCATTGACTTTTCTTGACGCGGGACTGCTCACGCTCGCGTTCATATCCGGGCTGCTCGCCATGTACCGCGGGCTGTCGCGCGAGGTCTTGTCCATCCTGTCGTGGGTCGCGGGCGCGGCCGCCGGCGTCTGGCTCTATAATAGCCAGCCGGCCCTTGGCGCCGATATCGGCCGGCAGACCGGCCTGCCACCGCAGGTCGCGCAGATCGCCATCGCGGCCGTCGCGGGCCTGATCGTGCTGATTATCGTCGAATTGATCACATCGCGCATCTCGGATGCCGTCCTCGATAGTCAGGTCGGCATGATCGACCGGGTTCTGGGCTTCATCTTCGGCGCCTTGCGCGGCTTTTTGATCGTCGTCATCTTCTACGCTGGCCTCTTGTTCTTCGTGCCCGATCTCGACACCCGCTACGAGTGGGTTGGCAAATCGATCTCGCTGCCGCAGGTGCGCGGCACGGCGACATCGCTCAGCGGATTCGTCAATGAAAACGTGCTGCCGCGCTTGGGCGGTTCGAAGGAAGCCAAGCCCGAGGGTGGCACTGCAGCGCCGTAACGCCTCAAAATGACCGGGCAAAGGTTATTAAATCAACGACATGAATCTGTCTTGGTGGTAGCGGGGCGGACCCGTTTGGGCTAAGAGCATCTCGCGCGAAGCCAGGCAGCGGGAGACGGCCATGTCCGAGCACCATAACTCCGAGGCAGAGCCCCGAGTGTCATCCGCGGAGCCGCGTGTCCCCCAAGCCGAACCCCCAGATGACGGTTATTCCCGCTACGGCGACGATAGGCTCCGCGAAGAGTGCGGGGTCTTCGGTATTTTTGGGCACCCTGAAGCCGCTGCCATCACGGCGCTCGGCCTGCACGCGCTTCAGCACCGGGGCCAGGAAGGCGCCGGCATCGTCAGCTATGACGGCGAACAGTTCCACGCCGAGCGCCGTATCGGTCTCGTCGGCGACAACTTCAACGACGCCAAAGTCATCACGCGCCTCAAGGGTGCGATGGCCATCGGCCATAACCGCTATTCGACGACCGGCGAGCCGTCCCTCAAAAACGTCCAGCCGCTTTATGCCGACATCGATACGGGCGGCTTTGCCATCGCCCACAACGGCAACCTGACGAACGGCATCACGCTGCGCGAAGAGCTGATCTCGACCGGCGGCATTTTCCCGTGGACCTCCGACACCGGCGTCGTGCTGCATCTGCTGTCGCGCTCGCGCAAACACCGGATGGTCGAGCGCTTCGTCGAAGCCATCCGCCAGGTCGAAGGGGCTTATGCCTTCGTCTGCCTGACCAACGACATGATGATCGCCGCGCGCGATCCCATCGGCATCCGGCCGCTGGTGCTGGGACGCCTCAATGGCGCTTATGTGCTGGCATCTGAGACCTGTGCGCTCGATATCGTCGGCGCGCAGTTCGAGCGCGAGATCGAGAACGGCGAAGTGGTTGTCATCACCAAGGCTGGCATCGAGAGCCATCGGCCGTTCCCCAAGCGCGCGGCGCGGCCGTGCATTTTCGAATACATATATTTCTCACGTCCCGACAGCGTCATCGGCGGCCGTTCGGTTTACGACATCCGCAAACAGATGGGCGTACAGCTCGCAAAGGAATCGCCGGCACCCGCCGATGTCATCGTACCGATCCCGGATTCGGGCGTGCCGGCCGCCATCGGCTTCGCGCAAGAATCTGGAATTCCGTTCGAACTCGGCATTATCCGCAATCACTACGTCGGGCGCACCTTCATCGAGCCCTCGCAGCGCATTCGCGATCTGGGCGTCAAGCTGAAACACTCCGCCAACCGCGGCGTCATCAAGGGCAAGCGCATCGTCCTCATCGACGACAGCGTAGTCCGCGGCACGACGTCGAAAAAGATCGTGCAGCTCATGTACGATGCCGGCGCTAAAGAGGTGCACATGCGGATTTCATCGCCGCCCATCACGCACCCGGACTACTACGGCATCGACACGCCCGATAAGGCGAAGCTCTTGGCCGCCAACATGTCGCTCGAAGAGATGCGCCAGTTCATGGGTGCCGATAGCCTGCACTTCCTCTCGGTCGACGGCATTTATCGCTCGGTCGGCTTTAACGCCCGCGATGCGCGCAACCCGCAATTCACCGATCACTGCTTCACCGGCGAGTACCCGACCAACCTGACCGACCAGAATGGTGACGCGGCACCGCGCCAATTGTCTCTGCTGGCCGAAGTAGGCTGATCGATTTCGCCAAGGCCTTGGGTCTCGACATCGATCTCACTCAATTCGGCCTTGGCGTGCGCTCGAAGCGCTATTCGATGCTCGTCGAAGACGGCGTCGTAAATCCTTGAACATCGACGAAAGCCCGCCCGTCCACGATCACTCGAGCGCCGAAACGCTTTGCTCAATTATCGATGGGACACTTTGAGGGGCCGCAATCACGTGATCACAACGAGATGGTCCCGCGCTTTGCCACGGACGGCACTTGTCGAAATGTTTTGGTCGAGCGTGACGAGGCGTCCGCCACGCCGCACAGCCAAGGCCAAAAGATAGCTGTCCGTAATCTGGCTTGAGCGAAGTATGTGGCGATAATCAAAAACACCAGCATCCATCAATGATAATTCGTCGGGCCAGAAATCATGGCCCGGTCGATCAGCCGCATCCCGAAACAGGGCTAGAGCATCGGCGAAAGTGATCGGCGAGGGGTAGCTATTCTGCGTGATTACGCGGACGAACCCGTTCTCGGTGATTGGAGAACTGGCCCACCCCGCAGCACTGTTCTCGGACCACCACCGGCGGGCGATGCCATTGAAAACATGCTCGGCATCGAACAATGCCAGCAGCATGTTGACGTCGAACAGCGCGCGCATCATCGACGCTTCGGCGAACGACGGGCGGCAGTGGAGGCCGCAGGCGTTGGGGCCGCTTCCGCAGTGTTGCGCGCCAAACCAGCGTCTTGCAGATCGAGGTCGTGCTCGATGCGCTTAATGAGATCATTTGTAACGACCCGGCCGGACCGGCGAGGAAGCAAGGGCCAATCGCAACCGTCGAACGGCGTGGCACCTTCGTGAAATCCGGACTTGGCTTGCACCGATGTCGTCAAGGCTGCACGCGCCAAATTAGAGATTACTTGCCCAGCGGTTTTGTTCTCAAGGCGCGCCCGCTCCTTGG
>JANNUW010000693.1:0-7798 GCA_031414095.1 Hyphomicrobium sp.
GAATTCGCTATCGCGCATCATCGCAATCGTGGTGATGGGAGTTCTGACGGCTCTCGGAATTGCCCAGAGCTCGGCCCATGACGTCACGCTGCAACCGCTTGCAACACCAGGGTTGGATGATCTCGGGCCGGAGTGGCGCAAGGAAAATCCGTACCGGGGCAACGCCAAGGCTGTCGAAATCGGCATGTCGGGCTACAATCAAAATTGTGCTCGCTGCCATGGGCTCGAAGCCATTTCTGGTGGTATCGCGCCGGATCTGCGCAAGCTTGAGCATACGCAGAGCGGCGACGAATGGTTCCTCAGCAGAATCCGTCATGGGGCAACGATCAACGGTACCTCCAAGATGCCTCCTTTCGAGGGCTTGCTGAGCCAAGAGGCCATGTGGGCCATTCGCACCTTTATCGAATCGCGGCCTTACGAAGAATGATCAAGAGCATCGCAAAATCGGGTTGCAACAGGCGCCGCGCGTTCGGCGCAGCAACGGCGCTTATGGTTGTTGCATCGGCGCTATGCGTCACGCAGGCCTTGGCACGCCCGCTCGACGACGTCGTTGCCGCAAAGAAACTACGCGTTGTCGTTTATATGGATAACCGTCCCTTCTCGTACATGGACGGCGGCGTCGTAAAAGGCATCGATGTCGATCTCGGCCGGGCACTCGCCAAGAAATTGGGCGTTGAAGCCGAGATGATGGCGCGAATGACGGCTGAAAAAGTCGACGACGACCTGCGCTTCAATATCTGGAAGGGGCCCGTGAGCGAGGGCGGCGTTGGCGACGTGATGCTGCACGTGCCTATCGATCGGGAACTTTCGGCGCGCAATCCGCTCGCGGTCATCACTAACGGATACTTCCAAGAGCAAGTGGCGCTCGCAATTGATCCAGCGCGCACCGGCCCGGCTCCAGATTTTGAGGTCTTTCTCAAGGAAAAAATTGGCGTCCAGTTCTCAACTGTGGCCGACTATTTTTTGATGCGTTACAAAGACGGCGCGCTGATGAACAACATTGTCCATCACACGAAGCTGGAAGTTGGTGTTCGTCAGTTTGTCGACAAAGAAACGTCGGCGATGCTCGGTGTGCGCTCTGACATCGAAGGCACCTTGCACCAGCTCGGTGTCAGCGCGACGTTCGTTGAACCACCCATGCCCGGTATCGTTCGAAGAAACTGGGTCATCGGTACCGCAGTCAATGAAACCAGCCGTGATTTGGGCTATGCAATTGGCACCGCACTCGAAGAGATGCGGACGTCAGGCGAAATGACGGCGATTTTTGCAAATCACGGCGTGACCTATGTCGCGCCGCCGGTCGAGTGACAGGGCTTGGGATGGTACGTAATCAGGAAATATATTTTTGCACAGGAACGCTAGGGCCTGCGCGTCATGGCTGCACCCCGGCTGGTGAGTCTTGGTCAACGGCTTCTAATACTGGCGCGCCAAAGTTTTGACTCTTCGATCAGTAGATGGCGCGCCGATATTACTTTTCTTTGCGCGCGGCGACACGCGTTCCGCGAGCCGGCCGTCGTGCCCCGCACGCAAAGCATGACGCGCGCCGCCAGCTGAGCGATGGGTCAGAACTATTGACCACTGGTATAATTCCCCCCACGAAGCTCCGGCAGTTGGATGCAACGGCATAGCAACGGCGGAGCCGCCCACGTGGCGAACTCGCAATTAGTTAGTTAGCTGAATGCTAGGGTGGGTGCCGACGCCATTACCGAGGCATTGGCTAAGTAAAGTTGTGGTCGGCGGCGATGTTGGTTTGGCTACGTGGGCCCGGAAACGTGGCATCCTGTATCGATTTATTTCGAGTGGACGCCTTGTTCTCATGTTGCTAGATAGTATTTCTCGACACGGTATCGATCAACTAAAAATAACGCAATCGATTAAACCTAGCTATTTCATGGTGTTAGCTGCCGTAGCTCAGTGGTAGAGCACTCCCTTGGTAAGGGAGAGGTCGAGAGTTCAATCCCCTCCGGCAGCACCAGTCCTTAGTTTGCGTTCCCGGCCAAGCGCGCGGGCCATGCGCGCACTGAGACGGGACCGCGTCCCCTATTTGCCTGGACGTGATCCCGGACCGGCGCGTCGCGCATCCGCTCGCCGCCCCGTCCGCAGGAATTGAGTGGGAGCCAAGCTGCAATAGTCCGGTTACCCATTTTAATCTGCATTCCCGGTCAAGCACGCTGCAAGCGTGCATTGAGCCGGGACCGCGTCCCCGATGGGTTGGCCATGACGCTGGTTCTGGGCGTCAAAAAACCTGGAACATTTCTAATGTAATTGCAGCACGTTAAGCCGCGTTGACGGCGGCTGCGTGCGATGATCTATTTCGTGACTGGCGGTCGCTGCACCGTCAGTTGTGCAACCGATACTCCGGCCTTGAACCGGGGCAATTGGAGAAATCCCGATGTTTTTATCTCTCTCAAGGCACGTCCAAGCCGCGGCCGCCGTTGGCTTCTCTTTGTTCGCCACGTTTGTTTTAGCGCCTCAAGCCCGCGCCCAAAGCGCGACTGCAAGCGGCGATGTAAATATCTATTCGTTCCGCGAGCCGGAACTGATCAATCCGCTCCTCTCCGCCTTCTCGGCCAAAACCGGCATCAAAGCTCACGTAATTTTCGCCAAGGAAGGTCTTGTCGAGCGCATGACGGCCGAAGGGCGCAACAGCCCAGCCGACGTTCTGTTGACCAACGAATTCGGCCTGCTGGTTCAGGCCAAAGCTGCCGGTGTCACGCAGCCTGTTGCCTCGGACGTCCTTGCGGGCGCGCTTACACCCAACCTGCGCGACCCCGAAAATCATTGGTTTGCCATCACGCGCCGGGCACGCGTCGTCTACGCCTCGAAAGAGCGCGTGGCGCAGACAGCCATTACCTACGAAGAACTCGCTGACCCCAAGTGGCGCGGCAAAATCTGCACCCGCTCGGGTCAGCACACGTACAATATTTCGCTGATCGCATCCGTCATCGCCAACGACGGGCCGGAAAAGGCCGAGGCTTGGCTGCAAGGCGTCAAAGACAACCTCGCCCGCAAACCCGGCGGCGGCGATCGCGAAGCGGTCCGCGATGTGCAGGCCGGTTTGTGCGATCTCGCCATTGGCAACACGTATTATATGGCAGCCATGCTGAAGAACCCCGATCAGCAGGCGTGGGCCAATTCCGTCAAAATCCTGTTTCCCAACGCGGCTGATCGCGGCACGCATGTCAACATTTCAGGTGTCGCCATGGCAGCGCATTCGCCCAATGCGGCAAACGCGAAACGGCTGATGGACTATCTCGTCTCACCCGAAGCCCAACAACTCTACACCGAAGGTAACGGCGAATATCCCGCGGCCGAGGGCGTCAAAGCATCGGAACTCGTGCAAAGCTGGGGCGTGCTCAAAGCCGATCCCCTGCCACTCAATAAGGTGGCAGCCCTGCGCAAGGCCGCCTCCGAGCTGGTCGACAAAGTGCAGTTCGATGCGGGACCTGCGCTGTGATCACCCGGGCTTCATTCATGACCTTTGGGCCCTGCTGACATGACGGACACGGTAGACCGTCAGGGGATGCCGTCTCCGGCTGGCAAGCCGCCACTCAACCCGTTGCAAGCGGCTTGGCAAAACCTTAGCCGATGGCGCGCACGGCGCCGCTCGTCGCCCGTTTGGACCGCCGCAGCCGCGATCATCGTGCTGATCGTGCTGGCACCTGTCGTCAGCGTTGCTGTTTTGGCCCTTGGGCCAAGCAGCAGCGCGCTGCCGCAATTGCTGCGCACGATTTTGCCGAGCGTTGCGCTCAACACGCTTGTGCTTGCAGCCCTAGTCGGAGCGTTAACCCTCACGATCGGTACGGCGACGGCATGGCTCGTCACCATGTACCGCTTTCCGCTACGCAGCGTGCTCGACCGCCTGCTGGTTTTGCCGCTGGCGATGCCGGCCTACATCGTCGCCTACTGCTATGCCGATCTGCTCGACTATGCCGGCCCGCTGCAAACGGCACTGAGATCATCATTCGGCTGGCAAGGCCCTGGCGACTATTGGTTTCCCAACGTCCGGTCGGTCGGCGGCGCGGCGGTCATCATCGCGTCGGTGCTTTATCCGTACGTGTACCTCGCCGCGAGGGCGAGCTTCGTCCAGCAGTCGGTGTGCGCGCTTGAGGTTGCGCGCACGCTTGGCCGTACGCCACTGCAGACGTTTTGGGCGGTGGCCTTACCCTTGGCGCGCCCGGCCTTGATTGCGGGTGTCGCGCTCGTGCTTATGGAGGTGCTGAACGAATTTGGCGCCGTAAGGCATCTGGGTGTTTTGACGCTCAGCGCCAGCATCTATGACACCTGGCTGCAGCGCTCCGATCTGGGCGGCGCCGCTCAGCTCGCGCTTACTGTCTTGGTGTTCGTTGTCATGATTCTCGCAGCCGAACGGGCGCTACGTGGCGGTGCGCTCACGCATCATACGACCGGACGTTACCGGTCCATTCCGTTTCAAGATATCGAAGGCTGGAAAGGCTGGGCGGCAGCGGCCGCGTGCGCGCTGCCGTTCGTCATCGGCTTCGCAGGCCCGTTCACCATCCTGTTGGGGCAAGCCCTTCGATTTGGGGTAGGCGGAAACGCGGGCAGTTTCACGAGCGCGGCTTTCAATAGCGCGACGCTGGCCGCGATTGCGGCCTGCATTACGGTCCTTTTGGCGCTTCTTTTGAGTTACGCGCGGCGGGTTGCAGCCAACGGATTGACGCGCTTTGCGGTCCGGGCTGCGGGCTTGGGCTACGCCATTCCGGGCACAGTATTGGCCCTGGGACTGCTCGTGCCACTGGCGAGCTTCGATAACGCGTTCGATGCGTTCATGAGATCGGCCACGGGGATCTCGACCGGCCTCATGCTCTCGGGTTCGATGTTCGCTCTGACGATGGCCTACGTCATACGCTTTCTGACCGTGGCGCTCGGCGGGGTGGAAGCCGGATTCGAGCGTATTTCACCCAACCTCGACGCGGCAGCACGTGCCTTGGGCGAGACCGCGCTTTCGGCCCTGCAGCGGGTGCATCTGCCGCTGCTGTTGCCGGCACTCGGTTCCGCCGGCCTGCTCGTTTTCGTCGACACGATCAAGGAACTACCGGCGACGCTGCTGCTGCGGCCGTTCGACTTCGAGACGCTGGCAACGAACGTCTATGGATTTGCGGCGCTCGAGCAGGTCGAACGTGGCGCCGCCAGCGCCCTGGCGATCGTGGCGACCGGGCTCATCCCCGTGCTCTTCCTGCACAAGGCTGTAGCCCGGCCCGGCCAGTGATGAGTGAAGTCTACCAGGTCCGGCTGGCGCCCGTATCGGCATGGAACAACCCGCCGCCGTAGTGATGCACGCCACCGGCATTGCTGCGCAAGTATGCATAGACGCCGGCGTAGTTGCCATGAACGCGGAAGTCGACGGCGTTGCCCGTCAGGTGGTGCGAGTGTTTGGCACCGCCAACGGACGCGTTGTGCCCCCTGCTACGGCAGGTCGAGCTGACCGTCACGGATCCGTAATTGGCAGCAACCGAAGACACGAGGCCGCGAAGCGAACCGTTGAGGCACGATGACGACGCGACCCAGCGGACGCCGCCGCCTGTTGCGCTGCGACGCGGCGGGCTCGCGTCATTGGCGCTGAAGTTGATAGCGGCATATCGCTTGCCCGATTTCCTCGAGGCTGTTCTCTTCTTGCCGTAGCCGGACGACCCGACAGCAGCGGAGAAGCTGCGCTTGCGGGACTGGGCCGCTCGCTGCTTTCTCGACGGCGCGATGTAGCCGGCGTCGCCGTAGCCACGCCAAGTCTCGGCGCGGAACGCGGCTGGATCATTGGGGTGTGGACGGGCGGAAGCGCTGCCCATGCTGCCGATCAGAATGGTCAGCGTTGCGAGCACGATGAGACCTGCAAGCGCGGCCGCGCGGTTAATATTTGCCATGTTAAGAATTCCCCTTCGACGCGTTAATTAGTGTCGTGGGCGGAAGACCTGCACGGCCGTGTCCAGCAAAAAAGAGGGGATAATTTAGTTTGGTTAACGGGCGAAGCACTCGCGATTGCGGCACACGAGGAACACTTCGCGCAACTTTCGTTAAACTTGGCTGGGAAAGTCGCGGACGATCGGGCAGTGCTCCGCAACAGCATCCAAGCCCGCAACAGAAGTACAAACGGCCGAAAAATTCTAATTTCAGTCGAATTTTTCTTCGACGCCAACAATTGGACAAGAAATTGTAAGAAATCGGCTCGTGCGGCATTCTGGCAAGTACAAGCTAGAAAGTCGCATCGCGCAAAATCCGGCCGATCTGTTCACTGATACTCTCCCGATCAACTTCAGTGATGTGCAGACCTGCTTTTGTACGCCGCCACAACACGTCGGACGGCTCCCTCGCCCACTCGTGGCGGGCCAAGTATGAAACTTCACGCTCAGACAACTGACCACCGAAATCGGCGCCGAGGTCGGCTCGCGTTTTCGCATCACCCAAGACGTCTTCGGTAAGGCTTCCGTAGCGACGAATAAGCATATCAAGTGTAACCTTCGAGATCCCCGGCCATCGCTCATAGGCCGTGCGCGCATACCCTTGCACACCGTCAGGACCCAAATCGCCGCCGGGCAAAAGTGTTTGCGCCGTCGAACAGTCTTTCAGTCCAGGGAAGTGGGGCGCGACGAGGTCGACCGCGGCCTGCGCCAGCTTGCGATAGGTCGTGAGCTTGCCGCCCAGCACCGTGACGAGCGGCGGCGCGCCCGAAGAAGCGGTTAATTCCAGGCGATAATCGCGCGAAACGGCCGAAGCGTTCTCACTGCCATCGTCAAACAACGGCCGGACGCCTGAAAACTTCCAGACGATGTCGTGGCGGCCCAGCTGTCGTTCAAAGAACTGGTTGGCAAGACTCAAAAGATAGTCAACTTCGCTGTCTTCGATCCCGGCCGTGTCGGCGTTGCCGGTAAACGGCACATCGGTTGTCCCGAACAAGGTAAAGCGTTGCTCGAAGGGGAGCGCGAACACGACACGGCCGTCGCCGCTTTGCAGAAGGAATGCATCCGTGGCCCCGGCAATGCGCGGCACCACGATGTGGCTGCCTTTGACCAGGCGGATCGTGCGCTTTCGCGGGCGACCGCCGTCCTGCAATTGCGTCGCGGACTGGGGATAAAGCTTTGCCACCTCATCGACCCAAGGGCCGCTCGCGTTGACGAGCGCGCGGGCCCTGACGTGGCAGGCTTTTGCGGCCGTCTCAGTTTCAATGTTCCACAAGCCATCGTCGACCGATAATTTGGTCACCCGCGTCCGCGTATGGATTGCCGCCCCGTTGAGCGCGGCGGCGCGGGCATTGAGAACAACGAGGCGCGCATCGTCCGCCCAGCAATCCCAATAGCTGTAGCCTTTTGCGAAAACGGGCTTTAGCGCGCGCCCCATGGGATCGAGTGTCAGGTCGAGGCTGGACGAGGCCGGGATCAGGCGGCGGCGCGCCATGTGATCGTACAGGAAGAGGCCAGCGCGGATCAGATGTCGTGCACGCATGCCCTCGACGTGGGGCAGCACAAACCGCATCGGCCAGATGATGTGCGGTGCCTTCGCGAGAAGCACTTCGCGTTCCATGAGCGCTTCGCGCACGAGGCGGAAATCGTAATGTTCGAGATAGCGCAGCCCGCCATGAATGAGCTTGGAACTGGCCGACGAGGTGCCGCTCGCCAGATCTGCTTTTTCAAACAGCACCACCTCCAAACCGCGCGCGCTGGCGTCGGCGGCAATGCCCGCGCCATTGATGCCGCCGCCGATAACGGCCAGGTCGTAGCAGGCTTGAGTCATTATGGGCGCGGCCGCATCCGAAGGGTGACAAGCGTTGGCTGGACCTCAGAGTTGC
>JANNUW010000694.1:0-4697 GCA_031414095.1 Hyphomicrobium sp.
AAGGTCAAAGAAATCGCCGGCGCCGATCTCAAGATCGCGTTCTCGACCAAAGAAAAGGCCAAGCGCCAAGAACTCGTCTCCGCGGCGAAGAAGAAGGTCATGGAAGGCATTGCCATCCCCGCCGACGACGCCAACGAAAAAGTCCTGCTCATCGGCGCCTTCAAGGCCCTTGAAATGGACATCATGCGCTCGGACGTTCTGTCGACCAAGAAGCGTATCGATGGCCGTGACCTGACGACCGTTCGCCCCATTATCTCCGAAGTACACATCCTGCCGCGCACACACGGCTCGGCGCTATTCACGCGCGGCGAGACGCAGGCGATGGTCGTTGCCACGCTTGGTACCGGCGAAGACGAACAGTACGTCGACAGCCTGGAAGGCACCAAGAAAGAGCGCTTCCTGCTGCACTATAACTTCCCTCCCTACTCCGTTGGTGAGACGGGCCGCATGGGTTCGCCTGGACGCCGCGAAATCGGCCACGGAAAACTTGCCTGGCGCGCCGTGCGTCCTCTCCTGCCCAAGCCCGAAGACTTCCCCTACACGCTGCGCGTCGTATCGGAAATAACCGAAAGCAATGGCTCGTCCTCGATGGCAACCGTGTGCGGCACCTCGCTCGCCCTCATGGACGCCGGCGTTCCGCTGAAGAGCCCGGTGGCGGGTATCGCCATGGGCCTCATCAAGGAAGGCAAAGACTTTGCCGTTCTGTCGGACATTCTGGGCGATGAAGACCACCTCGGCGACATGGACTTCAAGGTTGCCGGCACCGTCAACGGCATCACCGCGCTGCAGATGGACATCAAGATCACCGGCATCACCGAAGAAATCATGAAGGTCGCGCTCGAACAGGCGAACCACGGCCGCTTGCACATCCTGGGCGAAATGGCCAAGGCTCTGACCGGCGCACGTGAAGAGCTCGGCGAACATGCGCCGCGCATCGAGACGATCAAGATCCCGACCGACAAGATCCGTGAAGTCATCGGCTCGGGCGGCTCTGTCATCCGCGAGATCGTGGCTGAGAGCGGCGCCAAAATCGACATCGACGACGACGGCACGGTCAAGATCGCAAGCGCAAACCGCGAGTCGATCGAGAAGGCCCTGGCCCGCATTCGCGGCATCACGTCGGAGCCCGAAGTCGGCACCATCTACAAGGGCAAGGTCGTCAAGATCATGGAGTTCGGCGCGTTCGTGAACTTCTTTGGTCCCAAGGATGGCCTCGTTCACATCTCGCAGCTCACCAATGGCCGTCCGGAAACGGTTGGCGAAGTGGTCAAGGAAGGCCAGGAAGTTTACGTCAAGCTTCTGGGCTTCGATGATCGCGGCAAAGTCCGTCTTTCGATGAAGATCATCGATCAGAAGACCGGCGAAGAAATTCCGCGCGCCGAGGGCGAGCCGGAAGAAACTTTCAGCGCCGAACGTCCGCCCCGCCGTGAAGGCAGTGGTGGCCGCGGCGGCCCCCGCGGACCGCGCAGGTAAGGCATAACGCGTAAAACGTCGAAGAAGGCCGCTGGATAACTTCCAGCGGCCTTCTTTGTTTTGCGACGGCACCGGCTTCTCTCCTCGGGGTCACGGCCAAGCTAGTGAAGAACGCGATCCCGGCACGCGCACGCTGTTCGTTCGCCGCCCGTCCGGGGACGCAATTTTTTGGGGAGCTTTGAGTGTGCTATGCTGTCGTGAGGCGCAATTAAGCCGCGATACAAATACGCTGCTATCCGTCTAACGCCGCTGCGGGAAGTGCGAAGACTTCGCCTTCGCTGTTTTCGGTATCGAGCCACAGGAACGGAAGGGCCGGAAATTCGGCTTCGAGGATTTCGCGCCCCGTGCCAATTTCGACAATCAGCGAGCCACTATCGGTCAGGTGCGCGCGTGCCTCTTTGATAATACGGCGGACTAAATCCAAGCCATCGCCGCCGCCCGCATGGGCCAGCCGCGGTTCGGCGCGATGTTCGGGCGGGAAGTCGGCCACGGCTTCGTCGCTGACGTAGGGCGGGTTTGACAGGATCAGGTCATAGCGCTGGCCATTCAGGCCCGTGAAAATATCCGAAGGCATCACCGTTATGGTGTCGCTCAGATTGTAGTCGCCGACATTTTGGCGGGCGACGTCGAGAGCACCGTCGGAAATGTCGACGGCGTCGATCTCAGCGTTGGGGAAAGCGCGCACCGCCAGAATAGCAAGACAGCCCGATCCGGTGCATAGATCGAGCACACGTCCCACGTTGTCGGGATCTGGCACCACAGCCGACAGGCCGCCCGCAAGCAGCTCTCCGATAAAGGAGCGCGGCACGATCACGCGTTCGTCGACGTAAAAGCTGAGACCCTGAATCCAGGCTTCGTTAACGAGATAACACGCCGGAAGGCGCTTCGAAATGCGGGCGCTGAGTATCGCCTCTATCTGAGCGCGCTCCGTGCGCGTGAGCCGGCAGTCGAGCCAGGGGTCAATGTTGTCGATCGGCAGATGCAACATTTTCAGGATCAGAAATGCGGCTTCGTCGACTGGGCCGGTGGCGCCATGACCGTACACAAGTCCGGCCGCTTCGAAGCGGCTAACGGCGTAGCGAAGCCAATCGCGCACCGAAACGAGATCGTCGAGGGCGGCGTCGGTGGGCGGCATTGTCATGTTTTGTAAAAGCACGGTTGTCGAGGAAGTGTTGCCAAAATCTCTATACGTTATTGCGCCCTCGATCGAGCGGCGTGTTCTTTCCCTCGCGCGACCCCGCCCCGCGCGTCCCGGCCGGCTCCCCGCGGGGGGAGTCGGGACGCGCAAAGCAAAGTGCCAAGCATAAAGCCGCATCCGCACAATTTTCGCGCATTCCTGCTTGGCGAAGTCCGCACAACCGGCCAATATCGAACCTTACCACCACGTTGCCAAGCGCCCAACCGTCAAGGGCGCACGCAAATATACGAAACACTCTTCCCGGAGGGAACCCACCTGTGACCGTCATGTCAGATATTGAGATCGCCCGCGAAGCCAAAATGCATCCCATCGGTGCGGTCGCAGCCAAGATTGGCGTCCCTGCTGATGCACTGTTGCAGTATGGCCCGTCGAAAGCAAAAATCTCGGCGGCGTTCATCGATAGTGTCAAAGAGCGGCCTGACGGCAAACTCATTCTGGTGACGGCCATCAGCCCGACGCCGGCCGGCGAAGGCAAGACCACAACCACTGTTGGATTGGGCGACGGCCTCAACCGTATCGGCAAGAAAGCCATGATGTGCCTACGCGAGCCGTCGCTTGGGCCGTGCTTTGGTGTCAAGGGTGGTGCGGCTGGCGGCGGTTACGCGCAGGTCGTGCCCATGGAAGACATCAATCTTCATTTCACCGGCGACTTCCACGCCATTACGAGCGCGCACAACCTGCTGTCGGCGCTGATCGACAATCATATCTACTGGGGCAACAAGCTCGGCATCGATGCACGGCGTGTCGAGTGGAAGCGCGTCGTCGACATGAACGACCGCGCGCTGCGCAACATCGTCAATTCGCTGGGCGGCACCGCCAACGGTTTCCCGCGCGAAGACGGCTTTGATATTACGGTCGCCTCTGAGGTCATGGCCATTCTTTGCCTGGCCATGGACTTGAAGGATCTCGAACGCCGGCTCGGCAATATCATCGTCGCCTATACGCGCGATAAGGCGCCCATCCGCGCCCGCGATCTTAAGGCCGACGGCGCCATGACGGTGCTGCTCAAAGATGCGCTGATGCCCAACATGGTGCAGACGCTGGAAAACAATCCGGTGTTTATTCACGGCGGCCCGTTTGCCAATATCGCACACGGCTGCAACTCGGTGCTCGCCACCAAGACCGCATTGAAGCTAGCCGACTATGTCATCACAGAAGCCGGCTTTGGCGCTGATCTTGGCGCGGAGAAATTCTTCAACATCAAGTGCCGGAAGGCCGGCCTCATGCCGGCCGCCACCGTCATCGTCGCAACGGTGCGCGCGCTCAAGATGCATGGCGGCGTCGCCAAGGATGATCTGAAGCACGAGAACGTCGCCGCCGTGACCAAGGGCTGCGAAAACCTCAAGCGGCACATCGAGAACGTCAACAAGTTCGGCGTGCCGGCCGTTGTCGCCGTCAACCGGTTCATTACTGACACGGATGCCGAAATCCAGGAAGTCATGCGCGTTGCGGAAGCGATGGGCACGCGCGCCTTCATGTGCACGCACTGGGCCGATGGCGGTAAGGGCACGGAAGCGCTGGCCCACCATGTCGTCGCTCTGATCGGCGAAAGCAAAGCCAACTTCAAACCGCTCTATCCCGATGAGATGTCATTGCGCGAGAAGGTCAAAACCATCGCTACCGAGATCTATCACGCCGCCGATATCTCGTGCGACAGCGCCATTGAGGCGCGCTTCAAGGAATTGGAAGCCGGTGGATTCGGGCACCTGCCCGTGTGCATGGCCAAGACGCAGTATTCGTTTTCGACCGATGCGACCAAGCGCGGCGCACCTTCGGGCCACATCGTGCCCGTGCGCGAATTGCGCTTGGCAGCGGGCGCTGAATTCGTCGTCGTCGTGACAGGCGACGTGATGACCATGCCGGGCCTGCCGCGCGTTCCATCAGCCGACAGCATCCGCCTCAACGACCAAGGCCAGATCGAAGGACTGTTCTAAGCGTCTACCTCCCTCTCCCCTTGGGGAGAGGGTTGGGGTGAGCGACTGTCTTGACTGTCAAGCTGTTTGCCATGGTTTTTGGTCTCTGAGAA
>JANNUW010000695.1:0-1797 GCA_031414095.1 Hyphomicrobium sp.
CCTTGCCGAGCCGCTCGGTTTCGACGTAGAGCGCGCCTCCAGGGGCCGTAAATTTCATGGCGTTGGTCAAAATGTTGAGCAGCGACTGTTTGAGGCCAACCGCGTCGGCCTCGACATGGGGTGCAGCGGGATCGAGCCGCAGGATGACATTCAACTCGAGCCCATCCGTCAACGGCGTGATCTCGGCCACACAGCGCGCCACCAGCTCATTCAAATCGACCGGTGCAGGCTTGAGCGCGGCCTCGGGCGGACTTGTTTCGGGTGCGTCTTCGCCGCCAGCTGCATGCGGCATACGCAGGAGCCGGTCGACGATGGCCAACGCGTGCCGCGCGCTCGCGTGAATATCAGCGGCGTAGTCGCGGTAGCGCTCGTTGCCCGCCGGCCCTAGCCGTTCATCGCGAATGATCTCCGAGGCGGCCGAAATGGCGCTTAGAGGTGTTTTTATATCGTGCGCGGCCTGCGCCAAAATCAGCGCGAGCGCGGCGCGGCCGGTGGCAGCCGGTGTGTCCGCGAGGGTGCTGCCTGCTTCGTCATGACCGGCGGCGGCCGCCAAATTTTCGTTGGCTTTAATGGAATTGGGAGCTTCCATGGCAATCGGTGCTAGCGCAGACTCGATCGCTGCTATGCCAGTCTCCTGTTGTTGAGCGCTGGGCTCCGGTTCAGGCGCCGTTGGAGCGGCAGGCGGCACGCGTTCACTCGCATCTGCCAAATCTAAAGCCGGCAACACGCCCGAGCCAGTGTGAAGCTTCACGCCCTGTTCAATCCGGTGAGCAATCAATTGAAGCGTGGCGCGATCGTCGCGCGCGGCCGCGGGTGGCGGATAGAGCGAACAAATCAAAGCCGGAGAAGCGACGGCATCGCGAATCGCCACGTGAGCGCCGGGCGAATGCTTGCGGCCCAACGCGCGATCTCCGTTCGGGTCCGTGCGCGTTGCCTCGTCGTGCTCAAACGCAACCCGGCGCTGAAGGGTAGCTGCGGTCTCCGCCAGCAGATCGTGGATGTTGTCGATGTCGACTTGGATCAGGTCCTCTTTGGCGTCCGTTTCTTGGGGATCGGCGGTCACCATCTTCGAGGGCCGCCGGGTAAGACGGCAATGGGCCGTGAAACGACCGCTGCGGCCCCAAAGCACCAGAGTTTCGAGCTGTGGACTTGCCGTGAGACCTGAGCGCGCGAACGTGCGCAGGCGACCGTAGGCCGGCATCGCAGCATCAAGCACGAAAGGTTTCTGCAGGGCCTCATCGATGCCGAACAGTGTGCCCGCAAGCCGGCCAGCGGCGACCACCGAACCGGTTCGCATGTCGACGAGAAACGACTGGTCAGGAATTGGCCGTGACGCACCGGGGGCGCGGGGAAAGCGCGTGACTGTCATCAATCAAAGCCAGCGTTGATATCTTAAAGTGTAAGCGTCGCTATAGCTTAGCGCTTTCGGTCGCCAACGTCCATGAGGCTAGAGGGCCGTCGACGCGTTAATCCGGCCTCCATTGCTCCTTCTTCACCGCTCATCTGAGCCATCGCGTGATTGCGTCGCCATGCTCCGGGCCTCTTTCTACTTGACGGGGCCCCCTCCGAGCGTGTTTCTCCTGACGCTCGACTGTTCGCTTCGTTAGCGCGCGCCGCCTTAGCTCAGTTGGTTAGAGCGCTAGATTGTGGATCTAGAGGTCCCCTGTTCAAGCCAGGGAGGCGGTACCAGTCTTTTCAAGGGGTTGGTAATTGAGACGGCTGCGGACGAAATCGCATTAAGTAACGTCAAGGGACCATTGCAAGCGCCGCTCAACCGTCGGCGCCTTGGTCTTACGC
>JANNUW010000696.1:0-3329 GCA_031414095.1 Hyphomicrobium sp.
GCTATCGATCGTCGGCCAAGTGGCTGCTCGAGTGGTTTTCGTGGGCCGGCTACTATTCCAACTATGCCGGCGCCAGCGAGCTGTGGTTCTGGGAAGTGAAATAGCAGCGCGCGCCAGCATCCAATCCCGCTCTCGCAGGCGGAAATAACTTCAATCAGGGAGGCGGATTGCGAAATCCGCAGAACACAACATGCGCTACGTGATTGCGATGATTTTTGCCCTTGGCTTCGCCGTATTCACGGCTGCCCAGTTCGCCGCGCCGTTGACGACTTCGATTATCGACGGGATGAAGTTTGACAGTCCTGACGATGTCGAAAACATCCACTCCGCCTTGATGATCGGTATCGCACTCCTCGGCCTCATCGTCGGCTGGCTCATCGGCTGGGCCGTCAGTGCGCTGTTCGTCAGCAAGCAGGCCCCGGTTACGCCGATCGATCAAACTAAGACCTGAACCGCTCTGACTATACGAGCCTGACCCTTGCGAAAGTTTTGTGCATGACCACCACGCTGCCCGATCGCCTGTCGACCAATCCCAAAAGCCCGCACTACGATGCGGCGATTTTGGAACGCGACGTGGGCGTGCGCTTCGGCGGTATCGAAAAAACCAACGTCGAAGAATACTGCGTCAGTGAAGGCTGGATCAGGGTCGCGGCCGGCACTGCCAAAGACCGCCTAGGCAATCCTCTGACCGTCAAGCTGAAGGGCGTGGTCGAGCCCTACTTCCGCGATGCCAAGCCGGAGTGATTTCCGGCGCGAGTTTGCAGCTCAAGGCTTGGCCGGCACGCCAGGGGCCATCTTACAGCGGCGAATGGCGAGGTTCGTCTTCACGCTCGCGACATTGGGCGCCGCCGTGAGTTCGCGCAACACGAACTCCTGGAACGTGCGCAGATCAGGCGCTAGGCATTTCAAAACGTAATCGCTCTCGCCCGAAAGCATGTAGGCCTCGCGCACAAGCGGCCAGCCGAGCACACGGTTTTCAAACATCCTAAGGTCGGTTTCGGCCTGATTGTGCAGCCGCACCATGGCGAAGGCCGTGACATTGAAGCCAAGCGCCTGCTCGTCGACGAGTGCAGTATAGCCCGTAATCAGACCCGCTTCTTCGAGGGCCCGCACGCGCCGCAGGCATGGCGGCGCCGATAGCCCAACTTTTGCCGCGAGCGCCAGATTGGTCATCGAGCCGTCCGCCATGAGCTCTTTCAGAATGCGCCAGTCGGTGGCGTCGAGTTTTGGCGGCAAGTGGTGTGCTCAATATCGGCGAGGTTGATCAATCAGCGCAATGAATGGAAAGTGTGGTTCAAATTTTTATATCTATTGTTGCGTGTAAATTCAACGGCCGCATGTGTCTGCCAGTCGGCGCGGCGCTAGACAAGCCCTCAGCTTTTGCCGACAAGGGCGCGATGAGCGACACAGCAAATACCGCGACGCGAATCCCGGCCCGTTCGCTCGCCGGTGCCAGCGCTTGGGTCATCACCGATGGCAAAGCCGGCATGGACGTGCAGGCGCGCGGCGTCGCCGATGCACTGGGCCTCGACTATGAAATGAAACACGTCCGCCCCCAAGGCTTGCAGCGCTGGCTGGCGCCGTGGGGCCGCGTCTCCAACGTTGAAAAGTTTGGCCAAACCAGCAGCCCGTTCGCGCCGCCCTGGCCAGCCATCGCCATTGCGACCGGCCGCGCAAGCATCCCTTACATCCGCGCGCTTCGGCGGGCGGCAGGCGCTGGGACCTACACCGTCGTGCTCCAGGACCCGAAATCTGGGCCCTCGACCGCCGATCTCATTTGGGTGCCGGCGCATGACAAGCTGCGCGGCTCCAACATCATCACCACGCCGACTGCGCCGCATAGTTTTTCACAGGCGCGACTGGCTGGGCTCCGGGCTTCGATCCCAGCCGGCATCGCGGCGCTGCCAACTCCGCGCGTGGCCATTGTGCTTGGCGGCAAGAACAGCGTCTATAAATTCACCGGCGCCGACGATGAACGCCTCGCCGGTGCGCTGGCCTCGCTCACGCGCTTGCATGCCAGTTTCATGATCACGCTCTCGCGGCGCACCCATGAGCGCTTGATGGCGGCCGTTGAGGGTGCGACGCGCGGGTCCCCTCGAATTATCTGGGACGGCATGGGCGAGAACCCTTATCCGCAGTTTCTCGCCCATGCCGATGCCTTGGTCGTCACCGCCGACAGCGTCAACATGACCGGGGAAGCGTGCGCCACCGGCAAACCGGTCTATGTCTTCATCCCGTCGGCCGGTTCGCCAAAATTTGATCGCTTTCACAAGGCTTTGAACGACTGCGGGGCGACGCGGCCGCTGCCGTCGCAGGTGAGTGAAATACCGCGTTGGGACTACACGCCGCTTGATTCTGCCGCTAAGATCGCTGCAGAAATCGAGCAACGCTGGCTGCGCCGGTCGCATATGTTGTCGGGACTCACGGCCGCCACAGCGCGCTGAGATGGCTTTGCTTACCTTGTGAACCGCACTGCATACGGACGTTGGAATTCACACCTGGGGATAGATCAGACCGCCATGCCGCATTTGAACCTCGACAAGCTGCGTGCAGCCATTATTGAAACGGCGCCGTTTCAATACACCATCGTGCCGGGTTTTCTGTCGCCCGAAACCGTGTCGCGCATCAATGCCACCTATCCCAATATCGAAAAGGGCGGCTCGTACCCGATCGAAAGCCTCGACGCCAATATGGCGATCAAGGACGTGATTGCGGAATTGGACACGCCCGAGTTCGAGAATGTCATCGCCGGTAAGTTCGATGTTGCGCTCGACGGCCGGCCAAAGATGTATTCGCTGCGCGGCTACACGCGCGCGAAAGATGGCTCGATCCACACTGATTCGAAGGACAAGATCATCACGGTGCTCCTGTACCTGAATGAGAACTGGCAGCAGCCGGGCGGCCGCCTGCGCATTTTGCGCGATGGCAAGAACGTCGATAACTTTGTGGCAGAGGTTCCACCCGATAACGGCACGCTGCTGGTGTTCAAGCGCGCTGACAACTCCTGGCATGGCCATCATCCGTTCGACGGCCCGCGCCGTTCGCTGCAAATGAATTGGATGACGAGCGAAGGCTCGAAGGGGTGGCACAAGGTCCGCCATTCAATCTCGGCCGCAGTCAAAAAGCTGACGGCTGCTTAGTGGCGCAGGCAGCACTTCGAGCCCGTCCCCTCACCGGCGCTTTGCGCCCGCCTCTCCCCAAGGGGAGAGGGGGATTTTGGCCGTTCACTTCGGGAAGGGCGCGCGTTCTGGGTCAGCCTCTCCCCTTGAGGAGAGGCGGGCGCAAAGCGCCGGTGAGGGGACGGGCTCGAAGTGCTGCCTGCGCCACTA
>JANNUW010000697.1:0-2864 GCA_031414095.1 Hyphomicrobium sp.
CGCGGCATCTCCCGCGCCGCTGAGTTGGCTTTCCCGAATTCGATTTTTATCACTTTCAGCCCGAGCAAATTTCGCTACTTATTCCCCGAGACACTCCCCATCTTTTACATGTACTCGCTGCGACGCGGAGCCGGCGTTAAGCCTTGGTTTTTGAAAGAAGACGGGACACCCTATCATGAGCCCGGGTCGCAAACACCCCTCAGCGAGACACCCAAAACGACACTCACGAATCACTCAGTCAATGCCCGGGAGCGGCCGGCTGATGGGACCAAAGGCCAAGCGGTGAAGCATTCGGTTCGGAAATGTCCGGCCCTGCCTTTAAAGACTCCGAGCCAGAAAAAAGCGCATGGATAGCGCGCTATACGTTGTCGCAGCCGCGGGGCTGTTTCTTGCCGGTGTTGTCAAGGGTGCCACCGGCCTGGGCTACGCCTCCTGTGCGCTCCCGTTCCTGGTTGCGTCGGTCGGTTTACGGCCAGCCATGGCGTTAGTGCTAATTCCCGCCATGGCGACGAACATCAATGTCGCCTTCACTGCTGGCCATTTGCAGGAAACCGCCCGACGGTTCAAAAGCCTATATTTAGCCATGGTGCCTGGAATTTTCGTAGGCGTCGTCCTGCTACTGTTGATAAATCAACAACTTGCCGTCAAAAGTCTCGGCCTCATCATCATCGCGTATGTGTTACTCGCGCTGCTGAAACCGACCCTATCGCTCAACCGAACCCTTGAAGCCAGATTGATGGTGCCGACAGGTTTTTGCAACGGCGTCATTACCGGGCTAACGGGGTCGCAGGTCATGCCTCTGTTCCCTTATATGATGGCCCTTGACCTCGCACCGAACCAATTGGTGCAGGCCATCAATCTTGGGGTGATGTTGGCCTCCGTCGCTCTCGGCTTTGGCTTGTTGGCGACGGGCATCATGACTTGGTCCTTGCTGCTGGCGTCGATGATTGCCATCATACCCGCACTAGTTGGTGTTCGGTTCGGTACTCTCGCCCGCGCTCACATTCCGCCCGATAAATTCAGGCTCGTCGTCCTTAATATTCTGTTTTTTACGGGAATGCTTTTGATAATGCGGTAACCAAATAATTGTAATCTAAAGTTCTAACCTGAAGCTCGGACTTTAAGGGGATACCGGAATATTGAGCGAGATCACAGAACTGAGGGCTTATCGTCGACGATAAGCACGCCTCATACTTATCTGAGTCGTTTCGCAATACTTCGAAGTCGTCGGTATTTGCGTTCTTAAATCCACATATTATTGACGTATAGACGATACTACTCGGAGGCGCGTCGAATGCGCACGTTCGGTGATCGGCTTACGTCATGACAAACGATTGTTCATCCATCAATTCCGCAGGTGACCGCAGCGCAGCAGCGATTTACCTGGTACTCTCGGCATTCGTGAGCGTTTTTATGCTCACTGTCAGTCAGCCCACGAGATTCGCTGCTATGTCCGACCGTGAAATCCCCTCATGGCTCATCCAACTAGTGATGGGATTTTAGACGCAGCGTGCATTTCTGACCCGGGCAACTGCATGCGGTGATACGCGCAGCACCCTGCGTCGCCGCCTAGCATCGGATGCCCCACGAGCCTCGTAGCCGTGGTGACGTTCGCACGCTTCAACAAGAGCGCGCACTATTTCTTTACTCGTCCTCACTCCGGCCCGCCAATGCAAAATTGCTCCAGCGTTGACACCTGGGCTTGGAATAGGGTTTGATCGCTGGGACGTTGCCTCTGTCGGAATGCCGGCGGCCGTGACATCCGGTCGTTCGGGGTCTAGTGCAGGAACGGTCGCCGCCAGCTAGGCAGTCCGCGCGCAGCATGGGTTTCCCGAAGCATGCATCAGCGAACAGGAGAATGTCGATGGCCGCCAGCGCAGTCGTGCCCTACATCGATTCACACTGCCATACGCACGGCTTCCCTTACGATGCATGGGAGACGGTCGGGGCCACTGGCATAGCGGCAGCCATCATCTCGGCGGGCAACCCCCACGTCCACCGGGAGATCCACGAGGAGGTACCCGACCTCGCCGACGTGCGCCGATACTGGGACGAGCCGATACGACTCGCCGCCAGGGCCGAAAGCATGCATTTCTTCAAGGTGTACGTCGGCATCGGAATTTCAATGATGACACGTGTTGACCAGTGGGAGCAGGCGCTGGAACTCATTCCGAGCTATCTCAAAAACCCCCACGTCGTTGCGATCGGAGAAACAGGAATAGACCCCGTGCAGTACTTCGGCATGGGTTGGCCGATCGAGGATCAGAAGCGCGCATTTGCCGAGCAGGTCAAACTGGCGAAGAAGCTGGACGTGCCATTCATTCTGCACACGCCGACACCGAAGAAGAGCCGCGATTTCATGCACAAGCTGGCGACCACCGACCTGCCGGCGAAAGACTACAAGCGCTATTACCTCGACATGGACATGGAGGTCATCAACCGCATCGGTCTCGACCACAAGCGGCTGGTCATCGACCATGTCGACGAGACGATCCTCGAGTATGTGCTTAAGGAAACCAAGGCTTACGTCGGCATCGGTGTCGGCCAGACTTTGCGGCACACGAACCCATTGTACTTTGCCGATGTCGTCGAGCAGCACGGCGCCGATCGGCTTATGGTAAACTCCGATCACATCGCTTATGTCGGTAACGACCTGATGGCCATTCCCAAGGCGATCCGCGAAATGCTACGCCGTGGGATCGACCGAGCCAGCATCCGCAGGGCAGTGTTCGACAATGCGAACACATTCTACGGCTTGAAGCTGGAGACGTGATCCGCTTGCCTTGGCTTCGCCCTACAGCTGCCGCCTATCAAGGCCCCGGCAAGACCGATTGCGGTACGCGCCCGTTGAGTGACGTCAGGAC
>JANNUW010000698.1:0-9199 GCA_031414095.1 Hyphomicrobium sp.
GGCTTGGCTGCGGGCTTGGCAGCGGCAGCAGGTGCCGCCTTGCCACCAGCGGCCGGAGCCTTGCCGCCAGCCGCGGGGGCAGCAGCCTTGCCGCCCGCCGCGGGTGCAGCAGCTTTGCCACCGGCTGCGGGAGCCGCAGCTTTGGCATCGCCGGGAGCCGCCGCAGCGGCGTCGCCTGCAGCGATGACTTCTTCTTCCTTACGCTGACCGGCAATGGTCGCGATGGTGAAGTCGCGGTCCTTGATCACCGAACTCACGCCCGCTGGCATCTCGACGGCCGAGATGTGGATTGAGCGCCCGATGTCCAAGCCTTCGAGGTTGACCTCGAACAGGGTGGGGATCTGATCGTACGGGCAGAACACCTCGATGTCATGGCGCACGATGTTGAGAACGCCACCGCGCTTCAAGCCAGGTGACAGCGTTTCATTGATAAACTTGGTCGGAATGGCGACGCGAATGATGCCATCCTTGCCGACGCGCAGAAAGTCGGCATGCAAGGGCGTGTCCTTGACGGGGCAGACCTGCAGGTCGCGCGGAATTACGCGCTGCTTTTTGCCGGCAATGTCGATCTCGAAAACGGTCGAGGTGAAGCGGCCCTTCAGGGCTTGCTTCCATAGGATATTATAGTCGACGGAAATCGCTTCGGCCGGTCTTGCGTCACCATAGATGACGGCCGGAATGTTCCCATCACGACGAGCTTGGCGTGCGGCCCCCTTGCCTGCACGCGGGCGCGCCGTGGCTTTGAGCTCGATGAGCTGTGCCATGGCATTGATTCTCCAACGAAAATTGAGCCCCACACGCATCGCGTGGTGCCCAAACCATCGCTTCCGGCCTCCAAGGGTGCCGTATAGCGTCTCATGCGGTTGCTTGAGATGGCGGGCTTATAGCCGGGTTTGGGCTGTCTTGGCAACCGGGTGCCCGCGGGGCATCTTGGCCTCGATTATTGTATGGCGGCCGGAACGCCGCGAGAGTGCAGGCGTTTGCCAAGGAAGCTTGGACAGGCCGGCCATCTTTGTCATCTCTAAAATGGAAGGTATCGGGTCATGAAAACGATTACTCTGTTGTCTGTCGCATTTTGCGTGAGCGTAGCGGGTGCGGCCTTGGCCGAAGACCCGGTTTCGATCCCAGTCAATAAAATCTCTGCGGAGGGCATCGGTGAAAAGGCCGGAACGATGGAGCTGAAGGCTGCCGCAGACGGCGTGTCCCTCATGATCGACGTCAAGGGCGTGACGGATGGCGAGCACGGCTTCCACGTGCACGAAAACGGCGACTGTGGCCCGGGCGTCAAGGACGGAAAACCGGCGGCCGGATTGGCGGCTGGCGGGCATTACGATCCGGTGGGTACGAAGTCGCATAAGGGCCCCGATGGCATGGGCCATCAGGGCGACCTGCCAAAACTTATAGCGAAAGATCAAACCATCAAAGAAACGGTTACAATCACTAAAATGAAAATGAGCGATGTCGCAGGCCGCTCCATCGTCATTCATGAGGGTGGAGACAACTATAGCGACACGCCTGAGAACGGCGGTGGCAAAGGCCGGATCATGTGTGCCGTCGTGCCCAAAAAGTCGTAACGCAAGGGTTACGTGCATTTTTGCCCGTTCTGGGGTCAGGCTCGCCGAGCCTGGCCTAATTTTTTGCCTCTGATCACCTGAAAAATCCTTCCCGGTTTGCGGCGGCTTGCCGTGTGCGGTAAGCTCATGAACATGAGTGGGTCTCGAGGCATTGGGTTGCCCGCGTGAACGGCAGGTGAACCAGCCGTTGGCTTGCAGTTCAAATTGGCAGTGGCAGAAGAGTTTCCGCGCCAATTGCTCTGTCAACAACCCGAAGCGAGCCCTAGAAGATGCCGTCAGCGACCCTGAGCACCGAGGAGAAATCAATGTCCACCACGCCCAACGCCGATGACGGAATTCACCTGGGACCGCTCCAGCGCTACATTCCGGCGATGAAGACGGCTGCCCTCGTCGTCACCATTCTCGGCGCAATACCGACGGCAATCACGGCCTACAACGCGTATACGTTCGGCGTACCTTTCCGCCAAGTGCCGCATCGGCTGGCGCAATACGATCTTTGGGTCAAAAATCTCGATTGCAAGATCGACTACAAAGTCCTGAATACCGCGCAGGGCACTAAGGTGGACGTCGGTGCGTGCTCGAAGTCGGGCGACATCGCCATCAAGATTTCGGCACCCGACGGCAAAACAACTTACGAGTGGATCGCCTACAACGCCTTGCAAAAACCGGGCGAGCCCGCGTCGTCGTTCGGCCTGCTCGGCATGCTGGTGGGCACCGCGCACGCGCAGGACAAAGCGGCAAAGCCTGTAAGGGTCGCTGAATCCGGTATGCAAGTCGTCTGTCAGGCGCTCGATGGCAAGAAGATCGTCCGCATCGTCAGCGAAGGCGGCAAGTGCTACCGCGAGGTCGTCTCACCGCTGCAGGGCACTGTTGAAAAGCGCGAAGATGTGCCGTGCAACACCCAGTGCCCGGGCTCGGGCTGATCGGAATAAGCCGGATTATAAAACGCAGTGCAGGTTTTTTCCTGCGCCGCGTTTTTTCTTTCAAAAGCCGTGCTGCGTCTGTGCGAGCGGCAGTAGAATTTTGTCTTTGTCAGACAGGATAGGTACCAGCCCGTTCAATTGCCAGTCGATCGCCAGTGCGGGATCGTTCCAGATGATGCCGCCTTCAGACGAGGCTGCATAACCAGAAGTGACTTTATATATCGCGTGAGTATCGGGCTCCAACGTTACGTAGCCATGCGCGAAACCAGGCGGCACCCAGACCTGTCTATGGTTGTCTGCCGACAATAGAACACTCACGTGGTGGCCGTAGGTGGGTGAATTGCGCCGTAGATCGACCGCGACGTCGATGATGGAGCCGCGCACCACACGCACGAGTTTGCCTTGCGCATAGGGCGGATTCTGAAAATGCAAACCCCGCAAGGTGCCGGCGGCTTTGGATGCTGCGTGATTGTCTTGCACGAACCCGTCTTTGAGGCCGATGCGCGCGAACGCGGCATCGCTCCACGTCTCGCAGAAATAACCGCGGTCGTCGGCAAACACGCGCGGTGTCAGAACTTTGACATCGGGGATCGTCAGGTCTTCGACTAGCATTTTGTGAGGTCTCTAGCGTTTGGGCTCGCCTGGACGGAAGCCGATGATTTGTCCACTGCTGCCGGGAGCGGGAGTGCCCGGAGCCCCGCCGCCGGCTGTGACATCGAGGGGTGCTATGGCACTCGGCGCGGGCTCGCTTGGGGGAGCGTCAGAAGAACCGGTGACAGGTAGCATCGGATCGGTTGCGTTTGCTGGGGGATCGCCCGGGCGGGGCTGGTCAGCGCCGTCCGGCGCTGCAGTCGCAGCATTCTCCGCCTCGAGTTCGCGGTAGCGTTTCACGCTCAAGGGGATGCTCGCCAGATAACAAAGTGTTGCAAGCGCCAGTGTTTCATAAGGGTACGTGACGAGACAGGCGACGAGCGCAATCGCCGCGATGAAAATCGGCAGCACCCACTCCCGGCCGATGCGCTCGCCGAGAAGTTTGCCTGAATAGGTCGGCACCGACGACACCATCATCAGAGCGATGGCGAGCGTATAGGCGAGCATCAGAACCAGTCCGGCGCGATTGCCGTGCACATCGAGGCCCAGGTGAAACAGATACAGCGGCAGTAGAACGACGATGGCCGCGGCGGGCGTCGGCATGCCCGTAAAGTAGTTGGATTGCCACTTGGGTTTTTCGTCATCGCTGGCGACATTGAAGCGCGCGAGACGCAACGCCGAGGCGAGTGCGAACAAAAGCGCGCAAATCCAGCCGAAGCTCTTGATGCTTTGCATGCCCCACGTGAACATCAAAATCGCAGGCGCAACGCCAAAGTTCACGAAATCGGCGAGGCTATCGAGTTCAGCGCCAAAGCGCGACGAGGCCTTGAGGTAGCGCGCCACGCGGCCGTCGACGCCATCCAGCATGGCGGCAAGCACGATGCCGCCGAGCGCCAATTCCCAGCGGCCTTCGATCGACATGCGGATTGAGGTCAGGCCCCAGCACAGGCCGAGCAGCGTGACGAAGTTGGGCACCAGCATACGCACCGGGATGCGGGCGTGATTGAACATGCGGCGGCGTCTGCGCCTGCGTGTTTCTTTTTCCAGTTGCGGGACGATGGGATCCATGTCGGCTCCTTGTTGTCCTGGGGTTTGGACCTCCTCGAGCGGTTACACCCGTCGGGCTTCACGCTCGGGTTCTTCTGACTTCAGATCGGCGAGCACCGTTTCGCCGCCGATCGCAAGCTGTCCGACGGAGACGAGCGCTGTGCGCCCGGGCGGCAGGAAGGTATCGACGCGCGAACCAAAGCGGATCAACCCGAAGCGCTGGCCCGTGCCGACGCTCTCGCCTTCGCGCGAAAAGGTCACGATGCGGCGCGCGATCAGGCCTGCAATCTGAACGACGCCAATCTGCACACCCGACGCCGTTTCAATGACGAGCGCGCGGCGTTCGTTGTCTTCGCTGGCCTTGTCGAGCGCGGCATTCATGAAGGCGCCCGGCACATAGACCGAGCGAATGATGCGGCCGGCGACTGGCGCGCGATTGATATGCACGTCGAGCACCGACAGAAATACCGATACGCGCACGCGCTCTTCAGGCCCTAATCCCAATTCGGCGGGCGGGCGGATTTTCTCAATTGACGAAACCCGGCCGTCGGCTGGCGAGACGATGAGCCCCTCGCGCATTGGCGTCACGCGGTCGGGGTCGCGGAAGAAATAGGCGATGTATGCGGTCGCCAGCGCGGCAATCCAACCGAGCGGCGGCCAGAGCCAAAAAAAGAGGAGCGTCGCGAGGGCGCCCCCCGCCACGAACTTGTGACCATCCGGGTGGATGGGCTCGAAGCTCTCGAAAATGGTATCGAGCAGGCTATGGCGTTCTGACAACGGCGTGAAGCTCCTTGAGAAAACGGCGCGTGAGGCCCCGGTGAGGCTGACTTCTGGCCGCTTTTAAAGGCTTGCGGCCGCAAAAACCAGTGCGGCACGGGGGCTGTTCGGGGTTTTTAACGGACAAACGGGCGCGACCGCCGGCTTCGATACCAGCCATCAGACCACACCCGAAGGCGATCAATCAGAGCGGCACTCCAATAAAACGGGTGTCGCCCTTTGAATCTTCCACCAGCAGGATGATTGTTTTAGCCCCGGTTTTTTTCACCTTGTCGATCGTAGCGCTGAGGCTGGCCGCCGAGGTGACTTCTTCTTGCTGAGCCTCGACGATGACATCGCCAACGCGCAAATTCTTGGTGGCGGCTGGGCTGTCGGCGTCGATTCCGGTCACGATGAGACCCCTGAGCTTCTGATCGAAACCAAACTGCTGGCGCAACTCATCGGTCAGTGGCATGACTTTGAGCCCGAGCACCGAGGTCACGTCGGGCTTGGGCTCGGGCGTTTCCTTCTTCTCGCCCGCGAGCGCGATTTTTTCGTCGTCTTCGTCGAGGCGGCCGATGGTGACGGAGAGCGTTTTCTTTTCGCGTTGACGCATGACTTCGACGTCGACACTCTTGCCGATGGGCGCCTGAGCCACAAGTTTAGGCAGGCCGCGCATGGTGGTAACGTCCTTGCCATCGAACTTCATGATGACGTCGCCGGTTTCCAATCCCGATTTTGCAGCTGGACTGTCGGGCGTGATGCCAGCAACCAACGCGCCCGTGTTTTCAGGCACGCCAAAACTCTCGGCAATGTCGTCTCCGATCGTCTGGATCTTGACGCCGAGCCAGCCGCGCCGCACTTCGCCAAATTCCTTAAGCTGCGCGATGACGTTGGTCACGGTGTCGGACGGTACGGCAAAGCCGATGCCGATCGAGCCGCCTGTGGGCGAGATGATGGCCGTGTTGATGCCAATGACTTCGCCCGACATGTTGAACAAAGGCCCGCCGGAATTGCCTTTGTTGATGGCAGCGTCCGTCTGCAGGAAGTCGTCGTAGGGCCCCGAGTTGATGTCGCGCTGCTTGGCCGAGATGATGCCGGCCGTGACCGTTCCACCGAGTCCGAACGGGTTGCCGATCGCCATGACCCAGTCGCCGACTTTCATAACGCTGGACGCGCCAAATTTGACGTCGGCCAGCGGCTTCAAGGGCGTGACCTTGAGTAACGCGAGATCAGCTTTGGTGTCGCGCCCGAGGACCTTGTCGACTTTCAATTTGGAGCCGTCGTGGAAGTTGATGATGATTTCGTCGGCACCATCGATGACGTGGTTGTTGGTGGCGATCAGGCCTTCCTTGCCGTCGATGACAAAGCCCGAGCCCAGCGACGACACCTTGCGGTCGGCGGGCGGTGTGCGGCCGTTGTTCTTGCGGTTGAAGAAGTCTTCGAAGAATTCGTCGAACGGCGAGCCTTTGGGCACCTTCGGCAAGGGCACGCCTTCGGGCGCCTTGGCGGTTTGCGTCGTCGAAATGTTGACAACCGCATCAATGAGCCGGTCGGCGAGCGGCGACAGAGATTCAGGACCCCGCTGCGCATAGGCCACTGACGTTAGCGGTCCCACGGTCAACGCGGCGAAAGCAACGGCGCGGGTAAGCGCGCACAAGCGAGCGCCAAGCCCCGATACTTCAAATCCCTGCAAGCATGACGCGATCATCGTCTGTCCTTATGTGACGCCAGCCGTATGTGACGCGAGGCTCGCGCGTGGCGGCAATTGCTGATTTCAACGCGGGTGCGCTAGGCGTTCTTAGGACCAGCATAGCCTGCCTGTGCGCAAAAGCACCAGAGCGGCGTGTCAATGTCATGGCAGAGGCCGCGACCTGCGGTAAACGGCGCGACTGTTCCCCTATTCCCAATCAGCAACGTATTTCTGAAACGGACTTTGTGATAAAATCATCTAATTCGAGCGAAGCAGCCATGAAACTAACGATTGAAATCGACAGGGTAGACGATGGCCGCTGGATTGCGGAAGTCCCTGAGCTGTCCGGGGTCATGGCTTACGGGACGACGCAAGGCGACGCGATGGCCAAGGCGGAGGCTTCGGCACTCAGAGCGTTGGCGGAACAGCTGGAGCACGGCGAACGCCGCGCCATGTGATTTGTAACCCGACTAACCCCGCGCCAGCCACACCAGAGCGACGCCCGCCGCGACGGCCGCGGTTCCGGTGAGCTTCACTTGGTTGGGCGGCATTTGCGCGACCAGTTCGAGCATCTTGCGGGTGCTGTCGGGAGCCAGCGACCACATCAAGCCTTCGATTACCAGAACGAGCCCAAAAGCAACGATGAGGTCGCTCATAGGCTGACGGCAGGAATGCGTGATGCAGGCACTGGCAACGCCAGCATTAGTTGTTCTGCGGATTGGCGGGCGCCGGCTTGGGCGACCCGGCCGGTAGACCATCGGGATTGTTGAAGTACCGGAAGAAATCGGACGTCGGCGACAGTACCATGCGCGTATCTCCCGATTTCAAACCGCGCTCATAGGCCTGCATGGTGCGGTAAAATTCGAAGAAGCCGGGGTCCTGATTGAAGCCGTCGGCGAAGATCTTGTTGCGCTGCGCATCGCCTTCACCGCGGATTTTTTCTGAATCGCGAGTCGCCTCAGCCTTTAGAATTGTGACCTGCCGGTCGGCGTCGGCCTTGATGCGGCGCAACTGTTCTTCGCCTTCGCCGCGGAACTGGCTGGCCTCCTGCTGACGCTCGGTTTGCATGCGTTTGTAGATCGATTCCGAGATGGCAGGCGGGAGGTCGGCGCGCATAATGCGCACGTCGGTGATTTCGATGCCGAATTCCTTGGCATCGGCATTCACGCGGCGCTGGATTTCATCCATTAGCTCGCCGCGCTTGTCACGCACCACGGCTTCGATGGTCGCCGAGCCCAGGACCAGGCGCAGCGAGGAATCGAGCACCACGCCGAGGCGCGAGCGCGCACCCTGCTCGGTGCGAAGCTTCTGATAATACTTGAGCGGATCGACGATCTTGTAGCGCGCGAAGCTATCGACGACGAGTTGCTTCTTGTCGGCCACGATGACCGTTTGCGGATCGGTGTCGATGTCAAGGATACGCTTGTCGAAGTATTCGACAGTTTCCACGAACGGCACTTTCCAGTGCAGGCCCGGTTTGGTGATGGGTGCGGCGCGCGCCGTCGGATCGCCAAAGCGCAAAACGATGGCTTGTTCATACTGGTGGACGATGAAGGCCGAGGCGTAAAAGCCAGCCGCCGCGATGGCGATAAGGACGAGAAGAAAGCCTAGAAAATAACGCATCTTAGTTCTCCCCCTCGCTTGTCTTAGGCTTGCGGTTCAACTGATCGAGCGGAAGATAGGGCACCACGCCATTGCCGGCTTTGCTGTCGATGATGATCTTGTCGGAACTGCCCATTACGCCTTCCATCGTCTCCAGATACATGCGCTTGCGCGTGACGTCGGGGGCTTTTTTGTATTGTTCGTAGACGCTAAGGAAACGTGCCGTTTGACCGGTGGCGTCAGCAATCGACTGCTCTTTGTAGCCTTGTGCGGCCTGCAAAATCCGCTGCGCTTCGCCGCGGGCTTCGGGGATGACCTTGTTGGAATAGCCGCGCGCTTCGTTTTGCGCACGGTCGCGGTCTTGAATGGCCGAAATCACATCTTCGAACGCGGCGCGCACCTGGGCTGGCGCCTGCGCCTGCTGGATCTTGATCTGGTTGATCTTGACGCCTGATTTATAGCTGTCGAGAACGTCCTGCATCAAAGCCTTGACCGCAATTTCAATGGGCTCGCGGCCGGGTGCCAGCACGTCGCCGATCTTACTCTTGCCGATGACCTCGCGCATGGCGCTTTCGGAGACGTCTTTGACGGTCTGATTTGGATTTTCAATGCTGAACAGATAGTTCTCGGCATTGGCGATCGACCACAGCACGACAAAGTCGATGTCGACAATGTTTTCATCCGCCGTCAGCATCAGGCTTTCTTCGGGCACGTCGCGCGTCGTCACCGGAGTCGAATAACGGTTCTCGCGCTGCTGGCCGGCGGGCGAGCGGTTGCCGATCTCGACGATGTTTTCGTTGGTCACGTTCAGCTTTTGCACTTCCTCGAATGGCGGTGGCCATTTGAAATGTAAACCGGCGCCCTCCTGGCGCACAAACTGGCCGAACCGCATGACGATGCCTTGCTCGCCCGGATTGACCTGAAAGAAGAAGGCGTAAAAGGCCAGCCCACCGGCACAACCGATGCGCCTGTCCGAGCTGTACAGCCAGATGGAGGCCGATGTCTGGAGCGAG
>JANNUW010000699.1:0-1610 GCA_031414095.1 Hyphomicrobium sp.
ATGCGCGTACCGGCAGGCGAGATCGATAGTCTGGTCCTCGATCGACTTCACGGGCTGATTTCGTCGCCACGGGAAATCGTCGATGCGCTTAACCCGCTCGACCTCACGGCAAAGCAGCTTGATCTCGTCCTCCGGCGTGCCGTCGAGCTTGACTGCCAGTGGCTGGCAATGCCGCCGGAAGAAGTGCGGGCGCTGGCGCGACAGATGATTGCTCGCGTCACCCTATCGGCAGATCTGATCGAGGTCGCAGTTAGTACCGGCCAGCTCGCGCGTGCGCTTGGCGCGGTAAGTTTGGAAAACGAGACCGGGCAGACCATCGTGTTGTCGATTGCCGCTAAGCTGCGTCGTGTCGGGCGCGGCAAGCGCCTAGTCGTTGGCGAACAATGTCGCGCTGAGATCAATCTCGATCTTGTCCGTCTGATGCGGGAAGCCGTTGCCGCCAGGACGGAACTGCTCGCTGACACAACGGAGAGCATCAACGTGATCACAGCGCGCCTCGGCAAGAGCAAGGGGCGGATGACGTCGCTCATGCGATTGTCTTATCTCGCGCCGCAGATCGTCGATGAGATCTTATCCGGGCGGCAACCGATGGGACTCAGCGTCAAGCGTCTGCTGCAGCTGTCGAAAGACCTGCCGCTCGACTGGACCCGCCAGCGCACGTTTCTGGCCTTCGATTGAGCCGCCGCGCCGATAGTCCCCGGCAATAACCCGCACCGCCTTCCCCGAAAGTCGTACCTAGAGACGTTTCGCGCAACCTCCCGCAATCATGCCGCGATCCGCGTCTCCGTCTGCTTCGTTTGCGATTGACTAGACGCTAACCCACGGAAAACACGACCTTATTAGGGCGCACACAGATACCAATAATATGCATCGTTTTCAGCAGGTTAACTGGCTGTGCTGGCAGTCTGCGGCGAACGGGTCTCGCCGAGAGAATTCCCTGATAAGCGTGAAATTACAGGCAATCAAAGCGAATTTGTCCTTTCAGGATCTAAGCTGAACGCATAAAGCCATTGCATATCAGAGCCTTAGAGACCGAATTCCCTAGTGAGCCAAACAGGGAATTATTTCTTCAGAACAGCGAATTGCGTCGCCGGTAGCAGGGAAGGCCCCACGTTATATTAGGGACTCGAAGCGACCTCGATTTGGCCAGTCGTCTCATCGCTGGCCCCAGCGTGCAAACGTACAAAGATTATGATGTCATGGGACACGTTGATTCGTGTGGGCGCGATCCATAGACGCGCCAGATAGAATTGGGCGAGGTGATCGATGGTTCAAGCTGCAACTTTGACCGAAGTTTCGCTAATTGGATTCGGATCGAAGGAGTACGGCTGGGTCGAAGAAGACCGTCCATGGCAGTCAGTCGACATCGATAAGATTGCGGACCAGTACTTCGACAAACCGCTGTCGCAACGCGCGGCCCTAAAAGAGCAGCTTCAAATCATCATGGCCACCGGCCGTGCGGCGAAGATGGACGACGTGAAACGTCGTAGTGGATCTCGCCCGACAAACCGGTCAACCGCGACGAGAAAGCAACTAGCTCATCTTGCGCAAGCGCTGAGAGCGGTCACTGTTGAGGAGACAACTCCCGCCACTCGCACCTACGCGGTCCA
>JANNUW010000700.1:0-1907 GCA_031414095.1 Hyphomicrobium sp.
GCCAATGCTACGTTAAACGGTTGCGCCATGGAATGAAAGATAGTCGGGATTTGCCCGGCAGGTTCTCCCCGCATGCCAGCGCGAACGACTACACCGACGCCCGGTACGAATTCGACTCTCGATCGTGATGGCCCCAACCTCATTTGTTGCCACCCCCACCGCCGCCGCCACCACCGCCGCCTCCACCGCCGCCTCCACCGCCACCGCCACCACCGTTCCCGCCACCGCCGCCACCATTGCCCGCGCCGCCACCCTGGCCGCCGTTAGAGCCGCCATTGCCGGTTCCCGGACCGCTACCGCCGGTGTTGCCGCCGCCATTGCCAGAGTTGCCGCTATTGCCGTTGCCGTTGCCGGGACCGCCTTTGCCACTCCCCCGACCGGGCCCCGGCCCCGGAGCGGTCGCGCCGGAGGCGACTGCGAAATCGCCGAAGACGCTGCCACCCCATCCGAAGGGGTTCGTTGCAACGGTGGCGACCCCGACCTGCGTGGCCTGACGTACCGCTGCCTGGCGTACCACGGCTCTGGCCGGCACGCTCTCGATCAGATCGGCGTAACGCATCCGCACCACTGGATCGATGGTCAGTCTGCGGCCAAGGAACGGGAGCGCCGTCCGGATGTCGAGCCCTGGAATAAGCGACTTGTCCCACTTCGTCCGCGCAAACATCTTGCCTTTGCGCGTCACGTAAAGCAGCTGCCGCTTTTTGTTGTGCAGACGGCACTTGGATTTCGCACAAGCGTTGACCGCGCCCTCGTGCATGAGCAGGACCAGCGCGCCGTCTTCCGTGGCGTAGCCGTCGAAAACAGTTCCACGCACGCCCAGCGAAACGCTATGCGTCGTGATTTCGTACGCCTGGCTGCCGCTAAGGCCGGTTATAAATCGGAAAGCGCCCTTGACCAGATTGACCGTGACCTGACCACCTAGTTTGTCCGGATCGTAGACGAACTTGTTCAGCGCCAGCTGGGCGCCCGGGCCGAGCGCCAGCTTCGTGTCATCGGCCAGAATGAACTCGCCGTGCGAATTAGGTGCAGCGTCCAGCACCTCCTGTTCACGGATCGGGTCGAGTTTGGTCAAGCGGCGCGGCTGCTGTGTGCCTTGAGCGGCGCTGACCTGATTCTTGATTTCGACCGCCTTGCCGATGTCGCGCGGCTCGCTGGCGTGGGCCAAGCATGTCAACACTGCAATGGTCGATACCGCGACTGCTGTGAAACGCCACATGAACCACCCCCGAGACCGCTGCTGCGGAGCGGCTTGGAGCATACTCCCGTTGGGCTCCTCTGAACAGGCTTGGCATTCCTTTTCGTGTCCGTTGGTGAACGGCGAGCCTGCCCCTGGGCGCAACTGTCAATCGCTCGCTGCGCTACGATTTCCTCGGCACTCTAAACGCGCAGAGCCGGTCTTATGAAGGGAGTTTGTTTACACGACCTGAGATCCCGCTATCGCACTCATCCGCTGGACCCCCGCTGCGCGGTGCAGCTGCCGGTGAAGCGGGCACTGCGCGACAGGACATTATGAAGCTCGGCAGGCGCCGCAAGACACTCATCGAAGGTCGGCCATCGCTAAGCTCCGAGCAGCGAGGCAGCTCACATCGATCCTTGGGTATTCGCAATCAGCTCGACTTTCAGGCAGCGGCGAGTCACCTGCGGCGTGTCGAGGTTCAATGGCGAGGAATGTCGCGCCTGCGCGTTCGGTTCCTGTGAGCGGCGACGTCAGTGGCCCCTGGGGCTACCAGGAGTTCCTCGATGTCATCGTTGATCCCGGCCACGAGCGACATGACGAACTGACCCAGTGGTACGCCGCCGACTTCAATCCCGCCATCGTCGACGTCAAGCCCATCGGAGCCAACTCGCCGCCCTCGCCAATCGATAGTCGCCCAGAAAACCAACACCGAGCGATCCGCTTTACGCTT
>JANNUW010000701.1:0-2199 GCA_031414095.1 Hyphomicrobium sp.
CCGCGCGCGCGGCCACCCCTCCAGGGGTCGGAATCGAGCATGGGGCGTCGCCAAGTGGTAAGGCAGTGGATTTTGATTCCACCATTCGGAGGTTCGAGTCCTCCCGCCCCAGCCACCGACTAACGTATTGATATTGCTGCATATTTTGAATTTTCTGCAGTCGGAATTTCAGCGCAAATTTCGCGCGTTAGCGACATGCGTTTTGGCAGTACGCGCGGGCCGCGGCGTCTCTCTGTGCCGTTGTGCGGCTCTTCGCCCGGTTTATCTCTATCGGCCTTTTTCGGCCGGTCAGACCCGCATCGTTATGGTGTCTTGCGACGCGCTATTGCGTCTCAATTCCGAGGACGGCCCGCTGGAGCTGCCAGTCGTGTGGCAGATCTTTGCACAAGGAGAGAAGGCCGGCCGGCGTCAGCCCCTCGGGTGTCCGTCCGTGGACGAGTGCGCGGACGATGGCCGGCGCGAGATACGTCAGCCGCATACGCGCCGAAAGATAGTCCCGTTTGATCCCGAGCCGCTGCGCCATCGCGTCGATGGTCTCGTCGCGTCCCGACATCAGGGAATCGCGCGTAGCGTGCGCGTCGCGCAATAACGCCACCATCTGTCCGTCGGGCTTATCAGTTACGCCTCCCCCGACAACCAACCAGATCCCTTTTCCGGCGCGGCGCAGCTTGGCATCGATGGTCAATTCGACCGCGTGAAGCGGCTGATCCGCCGTCACATTGTACCCGTCGCCTAGCAGGACAGTCGCAACCTCCGTCGGCTTGAGCGACGCAATGACCATGTCATCGTGAACGATTATGTTCGCGACAACAGAGCGGACAAGCTCGCGGAGCTTAATCGCTGGTAGGCTCGTCCAACCTTCGACGAGTTGGCTCGCCTTCGAGATGGCCGACCGAACGGCCGAGGCGTCGAGGTCGAAGCATGACAGCGCGTCGCCGAGTTCCCTATCAGATGCAAAGAATGCACGGAGCCGATCGAGGACCAGCGCTTCGATATCGCCCGCGGGGATGCGCCAGCCCTTGGCATGGTCGGACCGCGTGCTGGATATGAGTTGTGTCGAGACGTAGTACCGATAGCGTCGGCCCTTCTTGACTGCATGCGTCGGCGTCATGCGCTGCCCTTCGCCATCCAAAATTAATCCGGCCAGCAGGCTGGGCTCTGCCGCGTCAGCTCCGAGCGCTCGGGCCTGCCGATTTCCGGCGAGCTTCGCCTGAACAAGTTGCCAGAGTTCAGCATCGATGATCGCCTCGTGCTGGCCGGGATAGACCTTTCCCTGGTGCCCGATCTGGCCGCGGTAGATTGGATTCTGCAGCAGGGTATAGAGGGCGCCGCGAGAAAGCCGGTTGCCACCTGCCAGGACGCCACCGGCGCCTTCCCGGCGCTTGCTGACGACGCCGAGCCGGTCGAGTTCGTGGCCGAGCAACCGGACCGATCCAAGTGCCGCGTATCGCTGGAAAATTATGCGCACCGTTGCGGCTTCGGTGTCCTTGACGATCAGCTTCCGCTCCCTGACATCGTAGCCGAGCGGGACGTTGCCGCCCATCCACATTCCTTTGGCCTTTGAGGCGGCGATCTTGTCGCGAATGCGTTCACCGGCAATCTCGCGCTCGAATTGCGCGAACGAGAGCAGCATGTTGAGCGTCAGCCGGCCCATTGAGGTCGTCGTGTTGAACGACTGCGTCACGGACACGAACGATGCGTCGTGTGCATCCAACACGTCGACGATCTTGGCGAAGTCGGCGAGCGAGCGCGTCAACCGGTCGACCTTGTAGACGACCACGATTTGAACTTTGCCGGACTTGATGTCGGCGAGAAGCCGCTGCAGCGCCGGGCGCTCGATCGTGCCACCGGACAGACCGCCGTCGTCATAGAGGTCAGGGAGTGCAGCCCATCCCGCATGCTTCTGGCTAACAACGTAGGCAGCGCAAGCCTCGCGCTGCGCGTCGAGCGAGTTGAACTCCTTTTCCAGCCCCTCGTCGGAGGACTTGCGTGTGTAGGTGGCGCAGTTCATCCGCTTCATTGCAGGCGGCCTTCCAGAATGATCATCCGCCTTCGGATGCGTTGCATCGTCGTCGAAAGGCGCCTCGATCGACGATACGCGTCATCGAGGGTGTTGACGCCTTGGCGAGCAGACGCGATGAGTGCTGCATCCTCGAACAAGCCGGTCAGCATTGCGAATTCCCATTGAATGGCATCGAG
>JANNUW010000702.1:0-1891 GCA_031414095.1 Hyphomicrobium sp.
TCGGCGTCGGCACCCGCAAGCCCTCGCGCCTGCGCAAGTCCGAACGCGGTACGTTCGCCGACCTGGATCGCCGTGTAGCCGTTCTTTTCTTCCGTGCGGTGCGACAGGACCTGTAACTTCTCCATCTTCAAAACCGTGACAGGGATGTGTTCCCCGGCGTCGGTGAAGATGCGGGTCATGCCCACCTTCTGTGCAATAATTCCGGAACGCATCTTGAGCATTCCTTCCTTTCAAAGGGTCGTGCGCGCCGGGCTCATAAAGAAAAGCCGCCGCAGAGGACCCGCAAACTTCTAGAGCTTAATCTCGACGTCGACACCGGCAGCAAGGTCCAGCTTCATCAAAGCATCGACCGTCTGCGGCGTGGGATCCACGATATCCAAGAGGCGCTTATGGGTGCGCATCTCGAACTGCTCGCGGCTCTTCTTATCGACGTGTGGTGAACGGTTCACTGTGAAGCGCTCGATGCGCGTCGGCAGCGGGATGGGCCCGCGGACTTCGGCACCGGTACGTTTCGCCGTGTTCACGATTTCGCGCGTCGAGGCATCAAGTATTCGATGATCGAACGCTTTCAACCGGATGCGGATATTCTGGCCGTTCATGATTTTCGAGACCTACGAAGAGTTGAGGAAGCGCCGGAATGTCCCGGCACGTCCCAAACCAATTATCGACTACTCAACGATTTTCGTGACGACGCCGGCACCGACGGTGCGGCCACCTTCACGGATCGCGAAGCGAACTTTTTCTTCCATGGCGATCGGCGAAACCAGCTCGATATCAACCGAGACGTTATCCCCGGGCATCACCATTTCGGTGCCTTCGGGAAGCGTGACCACACCGGTCACGTCCGTCGTGCGGAAATAGAACTGAGGGCGGTAGTTGGTGAAGAACGGCGTGTGACGGCCACCTTCGTCCTTGCCCAAGATGTAGGCTTCAGCTTTGAACTTCTTGTGCGGCTTGACGGATCCGGGCTTGCACAGTACTTGGCCACGCTCGACGGCTTCCTTGTCGATCCCGCGCAGGAGGCAGCCGACGTTGTCGCCAGCTTCACCTGAGTCGAGCAGCTTGCGGAACATTTCGACGCCGGTCACGACCGACTTCTGCGTGGCGCGGATGCCGACGATTTCGACTTCTTCGCCAACCTTGATGACGCCGCGTTCAATACGGCCGGTGACGACGGTGCCACGGCCCGAGATCGAGAACACGTCTTCGATCGGCATCAGGAACGGCTGATCCTTGGGACGGTCTGGTAGCGGAATGAAGGTGTCGAGGGCATCAAAGAGCTTGATGATGGCTTCGTCGGCCAGCGGGCCTTTTTCGCCGTTGAGCGCCTTGATGGCAGCGCCGCGAATGACCGGTGTGTCGTCGCCGGGGAACTGGTACTTCGAGAGCAACTCGCGAACTTCCATTTCAACAAGGTCGAGGAGTTCTTCGTCTTCGACGATGTCGCACTTGTTCAAGAACACGACGACCTTGGGAACACCGACCTGACGGGCAAGCAGAATGTGCTCGCGTGTCTGGGGCATCGGGCCGTCAACGGCCGAGACGACGAGGATTGCGCCGTCCATCTGCGCAGCACCCGTGATCATGTTCTTGACGTAGTCGGCGTGGCCTGGGCAGTCGACGTGAGCATAGTGGCGGTTGGGCGTGCCATATTCAACGTGCGAGGTGGCGATCGTCAAAATCTTGGTCGGGTCGCGGCGGCCCTGGCTTTCCGAAGCCTTGGCGACTTCGTCGTAGGCGACAGCGGTCTGGGTCCAGCCGCGGTCCTTAGACACCTTCGTCAATGCGGCTGTCAACGTGGTCTTGCCGTGGTCAACGTGACCGATCGTGCCGACGTTGCAGTGGGGCTTGTCGCGATTAAACTTAGCCTTAGCCATCTGGGCTCTCCTTC
>JANNUW010000703.1:0-2425 GCA_031414095.1 Hyphomicrobium sp.
CGTTCCGACCATCGGGTGAATGTGCTCACCGCACTGGCAGGTATAGGCAGGCATGTTCGACAGCTTGTGGAACTTACCGGTCGCGCCGCAGCGCGGGCACGGAAAATCGTTGCCGTAACGGGCCTGAAACAAATGTTCGAGGCAGGCGTCGTCATCGGGAAACATCTGCATGAACTCTTGGATCGAAAGAGGCTTGGACATAGCTCATGCTCCGTTGCTCAGAAAGCAATGTAGTACGGATTGTTACATATGTCAACTGGCCAATAGCGAAAGCTTGGCAAAGATATGTTTCTGCTCCCTCCACCGCGCATGGCGGCCGGCTCCCCGCAGGGAGTCGCCATGCGCAAACCAAAGAGTAACCTCGGCTTAACTGTAGTTCGTCAAAGTTCTTTAACGCGCATGCGGCCGGCTCCCCGCAAGGGCAGTCGCCATGCGCAAAGCATCAGTATCGAGTTCAAGCGCATAGCTCGTCATGCGCCAAGTAAAGAGTTGCAACTTCCATGTCCGTAAAGCGCCGTTCCGCGTCCACGCTCGAAACCAATCGCGTCATCCACGGCGAGAGTCTGGAGCAGTTGCGCACGATCCCGTCGGAGAGCATCGACCTCGTCTTTGCCGACCCGCCATACAATTTGCAGCTCGGCGGCGATCTCCTGCGCCCCAACAACACGCGGGTCGATGGCGTCGACGACGCCTGGGACAAATTCTCCGGCTTCGCCGAGTACGACCGCTTCTGTTTGGCTTGGCTAAGCGAGGCCAAGCGCATCTTGAAGCCTGATGGCGCCATCTGGGTGATCGGCTCCTATCACAACATTTTCCGGCTCGGAGCAGCGCTGCAGGATCTCGGATTCTGGATCTTGAACGACGTCGTGTGGCGCAAGGTCAATCCGATGCCGAACTTCCGCGGCAAGCGCTTCACCAACGCGCACGAGACGCTGATCTGGGCGGCGCGCGATCAGAAATCGCGCGTGACCTTCAACTATGAAAGCCTGAAGGCGCTGAACGATGATTTGCAGATGCGCTCCGATTGGCTGTTTCCGATTTGCGCCGGCCCCGAGCGCTTGAAAGACGATGGCGGCCGCAAGGCGCATCCGACGCAAAAGCCCGAAGCGCTGTTGAACCGCGTCCTGCTGGCATCGACTAACGCGGGCGACATCGTGCTCGACCCGTTTTTCGGCACGGGAACGACCGGCGCCGTCGCCAAGCGCCTGGGCCGCAAGTGGATCGGCATCGAGCGCGAAACGGATTACGTCAACGCAGCACGCGAACGCATCGCGGCGGTCGAGGCCAACACAACAAGCGCACTCGAAACGATCCGCTCGAAACGGACCGAGCCACGCGTGCCATTCGGCACCATCATCGAACTTGGTATGCTGGCGGCCGGTAGTCCGCTTTACGACGAGCGCCGCCGCGTGCGTGCCGAGATCAAAGCCGATGGCTCGCTCGCGGTGCCGGGCATCCAAGGCTCGATCCACCGCGTCGGCGCCGAAGTGCAGGGCAAGGCCGCGTGCAACGGCTGGACCTACTGGCACTACGAAATCGAAGGCAAACTAAAACCCATCGACGTCCTCCGCGACCGCGCCAAACGCGAGCTGGGGCTGATCCCGGAGTTAGTGCTGAACCGGACAGCCGTGGGCCAAGCCCGAGGATGACACCTTTGGGTGGCTGGCCCCACGCCTCGCTTGTATCGTTGAGTACCTGCCGGGCAGGACGAGGCGAATTGCAACTCGAAGTCAACGCGGGCCGTAACCTCTGCTGCCTATCAACGGCGCCAGCGATCCTAGGGCAATTCCATCTTGCCTTTGAATCTGCCGCCGAGGAGGGTGTCGGTCAGGTTCTCATACATATATGTGCCGCCGCCGCTGGCACCTTGATATTTGCCGGTGCCGCCGGTAATTTTGTATGGGTATTCCTTGAAGTGCGAACCCTCTTCCCAGGTATCGTATTTCTTGTCTCCACCCGAATAATTGTAAGTACACGATCCCGCGCTTTTCCAGCTGCCGTCGGGCATGTACTCGTATTTTCCAACGCAGTCTTCTGAGTATTTCGGCTCAGCAGGATCGTCGGGGACACCGACGCAGCGGAACACACCGTCGGCCAGTTTGTGACCCTTTTCGAGTTCCTTCTCGTCCCATTTATCGGTGACGCAGACCAGCGCGCCCGCTTCGGTCACGGTCTTGCCAGCGATTGCCGCACCGGAACTGAAAATGTAAAGTGCTGCGGGGACGGCGACGAACAGCTGTTTGAAAGTCATGGCGATATCTTCCTTGCAACCGGCCTTAGTGATCATTCGATTTGATTGGTATTGTCGCGATTGACTTCAGACTGGCCCGCATGTGGCTACGGGCCAGCCGGCGTGAAATTCCTATTCTGGGGACTTGGTCTTTGGCGCATCTGGAAGGTACACGACCACCGGACAACCGCCCCT
>JANNUW010000704.1:0-10933 GCA_031414095.1 Hyphomicrobium sp.
GGTCGCAATGCCCTTGGATTCCATTCTTTCGATCCAGAGCTTCTCCTGCTGAAGCTCAAGTGGAAAGTTCGGCCCGCCACAGGGGGGAATGTAGACGACCACCGGGAATGGTCCTGCCCCCTGAGGCTTCAAAAGCGCCCCCGCAATTTCCTTGACCGCCGGGTCATTGACCGGGATCGGAATGACATTTGTGTAGCCGCCGCCCATCGGCGGTAGTTCAGCCGCCTGCAATAAATGCGGCATGACCATCGCGCCGAGCAGCGCCAGCCATGTCAGTGACGTGATGTGTCTTGTTTTCATTTTGAACTTCCCTCTTTCTTATTGGCACGTGATGTCTGCCTTCCGCGACGGGCTTAAAAGAGTCCTTACTGCAGACAGTTTGCCAACACAGACTAGCGGAAGGGCATAAAACGCCCTTCCGCCAAGCCGTAAAAAATGTATAAAAAGCAATCATGATTGACAAAGCCCGCAACGGGACTGTGCACAGGGCCCCATCTGCCCTGCCGGGAGTGCCAACTTCCGGCGCTTTTCACCTTTCCTTGCTTGGTCCCTTCTCGCTGACCGGTCCCAGTGGCGAGGCTATCGAGATTGGCAGCAAGAAGAACCGTGTTCTGCTCGCGATGCTGGCATCTGTTCCGGGCCGCAGCATGGGTCGGGAGGCGCTCGCCGACATTCTCTGGGCAGAACATAGCGAAGAGCAGGCAAAGAACAGCCTGCGTCAGGCTCTCGCCGTGCTGCGGAAGGAACTGAATGGCCTTAAAACCAATTTCTTCGCCGAGCTCAACTCCAAGGTTGCTCTGCTGCCGGGCCAAATCAGTCTGGACACCGACAATTACCTGAAAGACATCAAGCTAGGCACGGCTGGGTCCCTGCAGAGGGCGATCAGCCTGTGGCGCGGATCGTTCCTCGCCGATGTTACGGTGTCCGAGACCGCACTGCAACATTGGCTGACCGAGCAGCGCGAACACTACAACAACCACTACATATCGGCGATGGACCGGTTGGTGCCGCTTCTCGATGGCCCTGCCCGGATCGACATGGCGCGGCGGCTCGTCCAGGCCGACAATCTTCGCGAGACTTCGCACAGGCATCTGATGGAGGCCTATCACGCCGTCGGCGAAAGATCGCAGGCACTGCGGCATTACGACAAGGTGCGGAAATTGTTGCATGAGGAATTGGGCATCGAGCCGTCGCCCGAGATCGAAGACCTTCGCAAGGAGATCGCATCAAACGAACGTAATGGCCAAAATGGATATGGAACGAAGGCTGTCTCGGTGTCCGCGCGCCCTGCGCCCGTGCCTCCCTCGCCGGCCGCCGTACAAACACCGCCGCCGCCCAATGCTGCTCCAATACAGCCAGCCGCTCCCCGCGGGAATTCTCGCAGCAGTCTTGCCTATGCGGCCGTCATTGTGGGACTCGTCGCCGTTGCGGCTGCGGGCTGGTTCTTCACCGGCGCGACATCGGAACCGGTGACTAAACCATCGGTCGCGATCTTGCCCTTCGAGAGCCTCTCCGGGAGCGTCGAGGACGCGCGCATCGCCACGGGCCTCACCATCGACACGATCACCGACCTGTCGCACTATTCGGACTTCCGCGTGATGGCCAAGGACACGACGGACGCCTACAAGGGCAAGGCGGTGGACATCCGCGCCTTGGGCAAGGACCTCCAGGTAAGCCACATGCTTAAGGGCACCTTCCAGCGCGACACCGACCACATCCGCATCACTGCTCAACTCATCGACGCGTCCACCGGTGAGACGCTGTGGTCAGACCGCTACGATCGGCTCATCGGCGAGATCTTCGCGGTCCAGAGCGACGTTGCCGACCACATCGCCAACAGCCTCGGCGGCAGGGAAGGCAAGGTCGGCAAGAGCTTGACCGCCGGCGCCCGGCGAAAGCCGCCTGCCGATCTCGGCGCCTACGAGCTCTATCTCCTGGCGCAGGAAACGATGTATTCCGATCTCTACGCCGAGCATATGAAGGAGGCCCAGAAAATTCTCAGCCGGGCGATCGCAAAGGACCCGGCGTTTGCCCGCGCCTATGTGAGATATGCCAATACCTATGCCTGGCTCGCGACATATGAGAGCGGCGCCTCGGATCTGTTTAAGCAGATGCTGATCTATGCCCGCAAGGCCGTCTCCCTCGACCCGATGGATGCCGATGCCCACGCAGCGCTAGGCTATTCATTGACTTTGACGGGGGATATGCAGCAGGGCGAGGCGCACCTCAACGAGGCCCTGCGCCTCACCCCCAACGCCTTCGACATTTTGATCTTCCATGCCTGCCTGAACCACGCTTACGGTAATGCGGAAAAGGGGGCAGAGGCGGCGGAGCGCGCCATCGCCATCAATCCCGCCTATCCCAAATGGGCGGTCCCTTGCCTGCGGCTTGCCCTCGTATTGGTCGGGCGGTATGACGACGCCATCCGCATCCAGTTGCGCCAGCCCGAGGACGAATGGAACACCGACGGTTTCGTCATCATGGCTGGAAGCCTCGCTTCGCTGGGCAAGAAGGAAGAGGCGGCGGCGCTTGCGAAACGCGGGGTCGCCAAGTTCCCAGGCCTCCTGAGCATCGAGCGCTTCGCACTGAACCGCAGCTGGGCGCACGAAGCCTCGAAGGTGATGGAAGACCTTATGCGCCGCGCCGGTTTCCCCGCCTGCGCCACCAGTCAGGACCTCGCCGATACGCCTCAGCCCGTGCGCCTGCCGGAATGCACGGGCTGAGGCGCCTCTCATCACTCTTCTGCCTGTGCGATCAGTCGAGCATGGCGAAGCCAACAATCATATCGGCCCGCCCGATGGTCAATTGACATAGCATGGATTAGTAGAGGATTTTTACTATCTTAGGCAGACGGCACGGATAGCCAACTTCAAGTGGATGACCGGCCTGCTGACACCCAGCTTTGCGCGGACAGGCATCAGCTGCAAGACCGGACCCAGGCAAATGGCGTAGGCGATCCGAAAAACCGCATGTCCGGTTGGGGTCATTCACGCCGGTTTTGCCGAGGCTCTGATACGTCCGGTCATTGGGCCATTGCGGACATGGCGGTTTGCCCTTGGAGGTGTCCGGACGTTATTCAAGCCCCCTAACTGGAGCTGTGAATCATGCGCTATGAGATCAGCGACCTACTGGGATCCGGAAGCGTTTCGGCAAGGCTCATGATCCAACGAATGGGTGTTCCTGAAGGCCCCAAATGTGAACTCGCCGTTGATTTTATCGGCAAAAGCTTAGAGCGTGGCGTCACATGCTTCTGTGGCATCAGAATGCATAAATGGATCGTAGGAGCGCTCTGTCTGAAAATATCCTTGGTCGCCTCAGCAAGCAAACGTGCCAGCACGAAGCTCGAAAGAGGGGCGTTCGGCCTTGTCGTTGGCGCCACCAATGAAGTTCACCTCTTTCTGCCAGCCTCAGCGGAGGCCGATGCTGTCTTCCCGAAGAATGCGCTCGTGCTCCTGGCTGTGGCAAACAGGCTTCAAGACAATGATTGGGTCGATCAGCTGCTGGTGGAGGAGTTTGGGCCGGGGGAAAACCGAAACCCATGAAATTAATTCGCTGTAACGTTTGTCGCATCAGGCGGCAGTTAGCAGCAATCTTCGCCTCCCAAAATGAGCCCGACCGCGCAAGCTCTCAGAAAAACATAAATGCACGCCCGTTTAACAAAATACTTTCATTGCTTTATGGGCAGTTTGGATAACGGTTGTGAAAAATTAAATAAACAACCTTCGTATTGAAATATATCCCCGTAACCTCGCGTAATCTGAAGTAAGGATGAGAATTGAGATTCAGTTACGAATCCGCTTGAAAATGCATGTTTCCACGCGCAACACCTGATGTGTTCGAAAATAATCGTGTGCGTGTGTAAATGGAAAATCGAATCGTCAAGGTGGCCATCCGTCATGACATGATGGATAAGGCAGGAGAGCAGCAGAGAAAACTTACGGGCAAAGGCTGGGACAATGCGCAACTGACACCGAAGCAGTTGATGACCCACATTGGGAATGGCTTTCCCATTACGCACCATTTCGCCCGAGGGCACCGCCTAACGGAAAACTTCCTTGGCGCGGAGATCTTAATTGCCGATATTGACGAAGGGTTGACCCTCGAGGAGGCTAAGGTCCATCCGTTCATAATGTCCTACGGCACCTTCCTCCATACGACATTTAGCCATACGGATGCCAATCATCGGTTCCGGGTGGTCTTCGTGATGGAAAGACAGATTGTAGAAAGCATTTATTATACAGCACTCTATAAATCGCTGATGCAGGAGATACCGACCGACCCAAGCACAAAATCGTGCGCAACTCTCTTTTTTGGAAACCGCCACGCGATATTCCATTGGATCGGTAAGTCCTTACCCGAAGGCAAAATTAATGAGATGATCAAAAAAGGGCTGGAGGAACAAAATAACAGCTTGTCTTCCACTGTCACCCAAAATCTAGCACCCGACATACAAGTCAATGTGAAGAACAAAGGATTACAGTCTCTTATAACTCTGAATTACGGAACATCAATTCACTGTCCCTTCGGCACCCATGAGGATAAGAAGCCAAGCGCATTCGTGAAAGTTAATTCCAGCGGCATTCGCGGAGTGCAATGTAGAACGTGTGATCAATCAGCTTGGCTGGAAAGCTCTGCGTCTAATGAAGGCGGACCCGGATACTTTCATAGAAAGGTTCTTGAATTCGCAGGTCAGGCGAACCCCAGTGTTGCTCCAATTCCTCAAGGTCTAGATCGCTGTTTTCCGGATTTTGAAATCAGTTTGGCGCAATCTAGCTACCAACTCAGCAATTCCCCAAGGTTTTCACTTAACGATATTTTTCCAGGAATAAACCTAATCAAAAGTGCCAAAGGTACTGGAAAAACGTATACTTTGAGCAAGCTTGTGGAACAGTCAAAAGACCCAATTTTTCGAGAAAAGTATGGCATGGGAGATGGAAAGGTCATTTTGATCGGCCACCGCCAATCCCTTATCCAAGAAAGCGCCAAGAAGCTTGGAATGGAATGCTATCTCGACACCGGCGATTTTGACACACATCATCGATACATCAAATCGCCCCCAATCGGTGGATCGACATTCAAGCCACAGTACTATGCAATATGCCTAGACAGCCTTCACAGCAGGATCAAGACGCATAGCGAAAGATATGCGATGGTCATTATCGACGAGTCCGAGCAGGTATTTTCCCACTTTTTCTCACATCATATGGAACATCCTACGAGAAATTTTGAAGTGCTCAGAGACCTCATTAGATCAGCCAAGTTCGTATATTGCCTCGATGCTGATCTGGATACGATAACGTTAGCCGGCATCTGTGCCTGCTTGAGTTTCAGTCAGAAAGAGCGTGTGAGACTATGACAGATATCGGTCACCACAGGAATTTCTACTGTCATCTTAACCAGTATATTCCTTCCCCCCGTCAGTTGGATCTGTATGAAAGCAGAAATCATCTTCTCTATGATCTTCATATGGACATTCAATCTGGAAAGCGTTGTTACGTAACCAGTAACAACAAGAAATTCATCCATGGCCAGTATGAGGCGTTTCGCCGGGTATTTAAAAAATCCAAGTTCAAGTTGGTTGTCTCAGGCGTTGGTGACGACCTCGAGAAACGCGCTTTTCTTAAAAACATCACGACTGAGATTCTCAATTATGATGCGGTCTTTTCATCGCCGACGATGGGAACGGGATTAGATATTACATTTCCCAACCAAGAACCCAGAATTGACTGCGTGTACGGAGTTTTCTTCAGCAAAATTAATACGCATTTTGATATCGACCAACAGCTGGGACGTGTGCGTCAACCCGGATCAGTCAAAGTTTGGGTCAGTCCCGCTCGAACCAAATTCCCAACCGACCGGCAGACCATTCTCGAGGAATTGTTACACGGGAAGAAGCAAATCAAAGGGCTAACGTATTATCTTGATCGCGAGGGTGCCCACGCGGCAGCAGGTGACCATCCTTTTTGTGATCTTCTCACTGAAGTGTGGATAGTCAAAAGGAATTCTATGAACGATCTCCGCCGAAATTTTATAAAACACAAGAACAACAACGGCTGGAAAGTTGTAGAAATACCCACTCTAGGGACATCCAAGGAGGACGGGGCGTCGATAGCGAAAGCCGGGCGTTTTCTCCGAAAGAAGGTTATGATAGCTCGAATTCTCGAGGCACCCGACATTTCTCGCGACGAGGCGAACCAAATCATAGGGGAAAAAGGCCAACAAAAGCCCCGCACCGATGTCGAAAATGCATGTCTGGAGCGGTATTTCCTTAGAAACTTTTATGATCAGGAAATTACGCAAGGGCTTATAGAATTCGACGATGAAGGGAAAATGAGAGAAAAAATTCGGCGTCTCACGTTGTTGACAAATCCTACGTTCGAGTTGCAAAAATATGAAGATATTCCCTATGACTTGCGGCTGATGAAACCGTCTAAGGGGAAATTCGCAGCCATTAAGTCTGTCAATGAAGCGGTCTTCCTGCGAGAAGCGTTCCACCTCATAGGCACTTACGACAAGGAGAAGATTGCCTTGGACCCTGATGTAACCTACGGATCCGCAAAATTAGGTGGTTTCATAGTGTTTATGGATAGCAACCGCGAAAGGTTCGCTCAAGTATTCAATAAAGAGGTGAATAGGCGTTTGTTTGACCGACCCACGTCCCAGGTCAGGTCTCTGCTTAAATTGGTCGGCCTCTATCAAGAACAAGTGACGTATAACAAAGGCGGAAACCCTGGAGGGGCTACCTTTAGGATTGAACCCGGAGGGCTTCAGTTCATGATGGGAATTGTTGCTATGAGGGCCAAGAAAGAGGGAAAGGCGCAGACGGAGGAAGACGCCGATCTGTCGGACGATGTTGGCTAGGCTTACTGGGACGGTTGCCAGTGGTTCGCGCAGGGGAGAACGAGGGGGGTAATAGTTGTAGTTTTTATATAGAATGTGAATAAGCGCGTGTTCCCCCTGCGATGTCGCTCGATGTGAGGGCAGGTGATCTGGATCAATCGGGTCAGACCTTTCAATTAAGGGGAAATCCTATTTTGCGCTGCTATTGGCGGCGCAATTGACAGATAAATAGGAGTATACTCACACTCGACTTGGTGCGGTCACCTATCTCGGCACCCCTTCGCCCATGGCAATGATGGACAACGATGGAACCCGATCCGGTGAGGATCGTCTGCTTACCACTACCCGCTGATGGCGGATGCATAGATGGCGACATTTCGCTTTGACTCTATGGTAAGTTTGAACACGAATATTTTTCATTATGATTTTACAAGGTCAGAATCTGCCAGAAATGGCCCCGATAATGACCACGAGAGGGCAACGCCGAAACTTGCGACCCTCAATGCCTTTGGACGTTGGTGAATATCCCGTCGAAGGGACGTTCAGTGAAGGTGATGGCTATCGACATTCATGAATTTAAGGACGGCAAAGTCGTCAAGACTTGGCATGTCGAAGACTGGCTTAGCGGGCTTTTTCAGATGGGCGCATTTGAAAAATAGTACGGCGGCTATGTCGGCTCAGGGTCGCAGCAAATTTGCTTATCTCTTACCGGGTCGAAAGGCCTCCGACGCATGCGTTACAATAATCTAAAGGGGACAGTGCATGACAAAAATCATCAACACATCGGATCCGTCGACGTGGGCAATTGAATTGGACGCGGTCACTGCCGCGCCCAAAAACCATAAGGTTCTGTTCGAGAATGACCGCCTGCGTGTCTTAGAAGTCATTCTGGAGCCGTCCGAAGAAGAACCCGTTCATCATCACCGGTGGCCCTCAGTGTTTGTCTTTGATCGAATTAAGGGACCAATTCATGATTTTTCACCAAGTGGGGAAATGCTACCACCCAATCGCGATGTCCTGGTCGCTCTCAAGGAATGGGACGGTCAAGGCTGCCTCGTCGTCAATATGGCGCCGCAACCCGCGGGACGTGTCTTGAATGCGTCAGACGCGACTCTGCATGGAGTACGGATCGAGATGAAGGCCTAAGTCGATCAAGTAGTGGAAGAAAGACCAATAAAACAGTGAGCCGGAGCTTAAGGTAGTCAGCCCCACTTAGGGGGCTTGAATATGGGGATACTCACTGATGAAGCTCACGTTATTTGCATTATTCATCACTGCTTTCGCAATCGGGACAGCTGAGTTCGTGGTCGCGGGTCTCCTTCCGCAAGTGTCGGTAGATTTGGGTGTCGATATTCCCACCGCAGGTTTGCTTATTACAGTTTACGCCATGGGTGTGGCCATTGGAGGTCCGCTAACGACAATTGCCACAGCGAGACTTCCCCGGAAAGCCGCTTTGCTATTGCTCTCTGGCGTTTTTGTCGTTGCTAATCTCACCTGTGCGCTTTCCGGCACCTACGTCGTCATGGTATGGGGACGATTGTTGGGAGCATTTGCCCATGGGGCATTCTCCGGCATTGCCTCGGTCGCTGCCGCAAGTCTCGTACCAGAAAAAAAGCGAGCCAGTGCTGTCGCACTTGTTGCGGCAGGCGTGACCATCGCAAATGTGCTTGGCGTGCCGGGCGGCACTGCGCTGGGGCAAACATTCGGCTGGCGCGCAACATTCTGGGCAATATCGGCCGTGGGGCTCCTTTCAACCATGGCAATAGCATTTTGGGTGCCGAGCGGAGGGGCTGGCAAGGCAATGGATTTGCGTGCCGAAGTACGCGTGCTCGGGCGGTTCAAGGTCTTGGCAGGGCTTTTTATGTGTTTTCTTTTCACTGTCGGAATGTTTGGACTCTTCACGTTCATTGCGCCCTTACTCACAACAGTTAGTGGGATTCCGAACGATCACATACCTATGATTCTTCTATTGTTTGGTCTAGGAGCGACAGTGGGGGTGCTTCTCAGCGGTCGGCTTGCCGATTGGCGGCTTGATCTTTCGATCGGCATCATCTTTGCAGCTCAGGCGCTTATTCACTTGTCGTTTGTATTTTTTGCAAGCAATACAGCCGCAATCTATATTTTGATGATTCTGCTTGGATGCATGGGGATGGCCGCTGTCGCACCACTTAAAACGTTTATTCTCAACGCTTCACGTGACGCTCCCAGCCTCGCTTCAACTCTTTCTTCCAGTTCGCTCAACCTCGGCGTCGCAGTTGGTGCAACTATTTGTGCAGCGGCCCTGTCATGGGGCATAGGCTATGCCGAACTGCCATGGCTGGGCGTGGCCTGTAGCGTTGCGGGCTTGGCGGTCATCATATTTGCTATGCGGCGAGACAGACTTGCAGATCAAATCGCAACCGTATCATCCAAATGAGCGCGAGTTGAATGCGGGTTGAAAGACCAGAAGGAGTCTAGACGCCGTAACCACGTCCAGTAATGAACCCAGAATTTTCAGTTCCTCCGTAAAGTAATGTTCTGAGTGAGTAAATGATCCTGGCGGGTCAGCTTGAGAAGCTGCAAGTCTACCGTTAAACCCGGTTTGACGGCGGGAAGTTTCCATTAGAAATTCGATTAATGACGTCCCTGGCCTTTTGCGAGACCTGGACCTCTTCCAAATGAGCGTATCGCATCGTGGTTTTGATGTCCGAATGTCCTAAAATGGCCCTGACCTCATAGACGCTTAAGCCATTTTGGATCAGTCGACTGGCATGGGTATGCCTCAAAGTGTGAATCGTGCAGTCCTTTAGACCAGCTCTCCGGAATGCTTTCCGAATGGCAATCGACGAATAGCCTCTCTTTCCGCCAGATTTGTTGGTGAACAGGAATTCCCCTGTGGGAGACGTTTTCCTTCTCAGTAGGACCTCATAAACGCGATCAGTCATGAAGATCACACTCTCATTTCTGACCTTAGGACGCCAAAGGGATATTGTTTTTTCAGACAGGTTGATTTGCGCCCATCTGATATTGGCGATTTCACCATAACGGGCGCCCGTGTCCATCAAGAGTATGATCAGGTCGTAATTGTCCTGGATGAACCGTTGGTGTTCCTTGGAACGGCTATCAGGTGAGGGAAGCCGATTGACCTGACGAGCAGGGTCAAGTTCGCTCAATAGTCTTTTTTCTTCCTGGATAGAAAGAAATCTCACCCGCCCATTGGGGATTTTGACGACAGGGGCAATGACATCTGGACAGTCGAAGCCTTCTCTCTTGGCCTTCTTCAAGGCTCCCATCAGACAATTGAGAGCGTGTTTGACCGTTTGTGGCGATGCACCGGCCTCAGACCTCTTGAACTTGTAGTCTTCTAGCATTGTGGACGTAATGGCCTTCAAAGGCAGGACGCCCCTGATATGCCGGAGAATGTTCTGTTGATGGATGCGAAGATTGCGGCAGTTGGGGGTGCCAGCCTTGGTTGCGATGAAACGCTCCAAGGCCTGTTCGAGGGTTAGGGGCTTTTTCTGACCAAGAACCAGTTGTTCATGCGTTTCGGCCCTTATCTTGGCGGCAACACGTTCGGCAACTTTGCGGTCCATGGTTCGGGTGGACCGAATAATCGTGATGTGATTGATCTGGAACTGGACATACCAGAACTTGGAGTTCGACCGCTTAACAAGAGCCATCAGCCCACCTCTGAACTCACCCTCCCGTTAACGGTGCCAGAAGACAACGATAGGAACGTTTGCCCTCCGGCAGATCACGCCAAGGGGCACCTGACCGCAGGACCCAGCCAATGCCGTTGAGGACACGCCGGTCGTTCACACGGCACACCGCGCGGCTTGTTCAAAAGCATGGGCTTGATGACGGCCCACTCAAGGTCTCTGTGTTCAAAGCGCATGATTCGCGGCTCCCGTTTCGGAGCTTGAATCACGTCCGGGCCGACACCTTCAAGGGCAAACTGCCATGTCAGAAAGGCCCAATGACCGCCACACGACCAAAGCTGCCCAATCGACGCGAATGACCCCAATGTATGGACCGGCTGCGTTTCGCAAGAGGGACTATGCTGGGTATCGGAAGTCGCTGATATGTATCCGGCCTGTTTGATCGGCTCGCGGGC
>JANNUW010000705.1:0-1980 GCA_031414095.1 Hyphomicrobium sp.
GATGTACGTGCGGCTCGCGCACTCCGAGGAGCTTGAAGCACTCTCCACGTTCGGCGATTCCTATCGGCGCTATGCGGCGCGCGTTCCGGGTTTCATCCCGCGCTCTTTGAAGGCCGTCGATGTATCGCGTCAGAGCGAGCGGTGAGTCATGTGTTTTTCTGCTGAGGTCAGCTTTGCCTCGGCCGCCGTCCTCATACCGGCCGGCGCTATTGCAATGCGCCAAGCGTTCCGGCGAGATACTCGCACCCTGCCGTTTGCAACTTTACCGCTGCTATTTGGCCTACAGCAGTTCTTCGAAGGCATGGTTTGGACCGGCGGCCGGTTCGCTGACCCCGGTATGGTCGAGCAGTTTTCGCTGGCGTACATGTTCTTCTCTTGGCTCGCATGGCCTGTGTGGGTTCCATATTCAACGTACTTCTTGGAGCCTTGCGACCGGCGTCACATCTATCTGCTGTTGGCGATTCTCGGCGGAATGCTCGGCGCGTTGCAATATGTCCCTTATTTCGCCCACGATGATTGGTTGGTCACGAAATTTCTGGACCACGCCATCAGTTACCAGGGTACGCACTTGCTGGACCTCGTCGTGCGTTATGAGTTCACGTACCTCCTTTACGTGTTCGTGATCATCACGCCGCTCGTCACGTCCTCGATCAAGGACGTGAACATATTCGGATATCTCGTCGGGCTTGTCCTGTTCATCACATTCTTCTTTTTCAAGTTTGCATACATTTCGGTCTTTTGTTTCGGCGGCGGGATCATGTCGCTTTTCATTGTCTACATGATCTCGCGCAATAACGAGAAACTGCCGGCGCACCACACTGTCCGGGCTGCACCTGCGTTTGAAGTGATTTGAGGACCGCGCAATGAAGACGATCAATCTGCATGTTGGCGAACTGTTATCTCCGCTCGGTGCCCTGGGGGTCGAAAAGCAGCTGTCGAAGCTCGGCGGGGTGACAGCAGTGGCAGTCAATCAGGTTTCCGGCAGCGCGACGGTCACATATGACGAAACCAGGATATCGCCCGCAGCCATCGAGAGTGCCATCGAGCAATGCGGCCACCACTGCGCGGGGGAGCTCACAGCCTCGCATCTGTGTGAGCCTCGCACGTCATCCCCGCGTTCCGCAGCAGCCGTCAAGGCCGGAGCTCCTCGTCAAACTCACGACCATGCTGCCATGCGGCAGGCCGACCGTCCTGCGACCGATGCGCCATCAGCCGCGCGCAAACCGCAAGTGACTCCATCGCCGGCGGCTGATCACAAGGCGCACGGCGGAGAAAACAAAGACGCCATGGCTGAAGAAATGGGCCACGGCGCCGGCATGGATATGCAGGCCATGGCCCGCGACATGCGCAACCGCTTCTTTATTGCGCTCGGCTTCACCGTGCCGATCTTCTTCCTGTCTCCGATGGGCATGGATTCGATTAAAATCTCGCCACCCTTCGGCCTGCCGCTCGATCTCGTGCTGTTCGTTCTGGCCAGCGGCGCGATCCTGTATCCGGTATGGCCGTTCATGGTTGCGGCCTATCGTGCGCTCACGAACGGCGTTGCCAACATGGCGGTTCTGGTCGTCCTCAGTGTAGGCACCGGCTACCTGTTCAGCGTCGGGTCCACGTTCATTTACGGTGGCCAGCAATTCTATGAAGCATCGGCACTTCTGCTGGTCTTCATACTGCTGGGACACTGGCTCGAAATGCGCGCCCGGGCCGGCGCCTCCGAAGCTATCCGCGCGCTCATGGATCTGGCGCCACCAAAGGCGAACGTGCTGCGTGACGGCAAGGAGGTGGAGGTACCCACCGCTGAAATTATTGCAGGCGAGACGGTCGTGATCCGGCCGGGCAACAAGATTCCAGTCGACGGGACAGTCACCGAAGGCGCGTCTCTGGTCGATGAGTCGATGCTCACGGGCGAATCGATGCCGGTGGAAAAGAAGGTGGGCGACGCGGTAATCGGCGCGACTATCAACAAGAGCGGTACGTTCCAAT
>JANNUW010000706.1:0-5964 GCA_031414095.1 Hyphomicrobium sp.
GCTGAGGGAGAGGTGACTCGGTCTCGCGAAAACTTTGCCCGCTTCGTGTCCCGCTAAAATCGCAAGCGTCTTTTCTCGTTGTCATGCAAACACCTGCCGTCTGGGCCACAAATCTAAACCGGACAGCCGTGGGACAAGCCCTAGGATGACACCTGTTTTCTATTCAAACGCTTTAAACTTCGTGCCTTGCCAGAATCTCCCGCACGGCGGCGACGAGGTTGGCTTCCGGCACGGCGATCTGTGCGGGGCGCGCGGCTTTCCAATCCTTGTTGTCCTTGATGGCAGCGGCCGCCTTGGCGCCCTCTACCAAATCTTTCAGCGTCACTTCACTCTTGGCACGTTCATCTGAGCCTTGAATGACGGCCACGGGCGCGCCGCGCTTGTCGGCGTATTTCATCTGCGCTTTCATGCCGGCCGAGCCTAGATACATTTCGGCGCGAATACCGGCGTTGCGCAGCGTCTGCGTGAGCATCTGATAGTGGGCGAGTTCGGCCTTGTCCATGACCAGCACGACGACGGGGCCCGCAGTTGACAAGGCTTTGGTGCCAAGCGCGGTCAACGCCGTTTGCAGCCGCGACACGCCGATGGAAAACCCGGTCGCTGGAACTTTCTCGCCCGTAAAGCGCGACACCAGATCGTCGTAGCGCCCGCCGCCGCCCACCGATCCGAAGCGAACCGGCTTGCCGTCGTCGCCTTTGACTTCGTGCGTCAGTTCGGCCTCGAAGACAGGGCCGGTGTAGTATTCAAGGCCACGCACGATCGAGGGATCAAACGCGATCTGTCCGCTGTCGTATCCGGCCGCGCGTACGAGCGCATCGATGCCGGCGAGTTCGGCCATGCCCTCCTCAGAGCGCGGGTTGCCCGCAATCATGGGGGCGACCCGGGCGATCGCGTGTTCACGCGGCCCAATCGAGGCGGCCAGGAACGACGTCACGAGCGCAATCGACGGTTCGTCGAGGCCGGCGCCTTTGGTGAAATCTCCGCTCTCATCTTTGCGGCCACGGCCGAGCAGCAGAGCAACGCCCTCGACGCCGAACTTGTCGAATTTATCCATGGCGCGCAGAACCGTGAGGCGCCGGTCGGCGTCGGCAGGGCTCTCGGGATTGATGCCGGCCAGCTCCAGGATGCCATCGAGCACCTTGCGGCTGTTGAGTTTGATGATGTAGTCGCCGCGTGCGATGCCCAGCGCTTCCAAAGTGTCGGCCGCCAGCATGCACATTTCCGCGTCGGCCGCGATGCTGTCAGTACCGACCGTATCGGCGTCGAACTGCGTGAACTGCCGGAAGCGGCCGGGGCCGGGCTTCTCGTTGCGATAGACGAGGCCCGTCGCATAGCGGCGGAAGGGCTTGGGCAGCATCATGATATTCTGCGCAACATAGCGTGCAAGGGGCGCGGTCAGATCGTAGCGCAGGCTCATCCATTGTTCGTCTTCGTCCTGTAATGAGAAGACGCCGGCGTTGGGCCGATCCTGATCGGGCAGGAACTTGCCCAGCGCGTCGGTGTATTCGAGCGCCGGGGTTTCGAGCGGCTCGAAACCATAGCGTTCGAACACGGCGCGGATGGTAGCGAGCATCACCTGGCTTTGGCGGATTTCCGCAGCTTCGATGTCGCGGAGGCCTTTGGCAAGCCGCGCAACAGGGCGTTCGGGTTGTTCTGAATCGGCTGAGGTCTTGGCCATGCGCTGAATGCTGCGAGAGGCCGCGAGCGGCACTCTTCCTGATGAGAGGGCTGATAAGAGGACTGGTAAAGGGCCCCGTGATGGGCCGTCACGCGATGGCCGCTTTATAGCGGATCGGGCGGACAGGGCAAACCGTGCGATTGACCACCGGTGCCGCAGGCCGCTGAACATGTGTTTGCGAGGAGGCGACTAAGTCCGGCGCATCAGCCTTTTGGCGGCATCTACAAGTTTAGGATGGCGGCGGGCTTGCGCCTTTGCCACGGCTGTTAGCGCTTGCGGCAGGCCTCTCAAGGACAGAGGCGCAACAAGGTCGAAAAGAGGGTCTGTGCTGGCGCCGAAGTCTTCCTTAAAGGCGTAATTGCCGATGCCCATGTCGAAGGTGCGCACGCCGTGATCGAGAAAATAGCGCATGGTGTCGAGCACGATGAGCCGGCCCGGCGAGACGCGCTTCCAGGCCTCGCCAGCCGTCGATATGCGCAGGAGCGTGAACGTCGCGTCCGACGAGATGCCGTAGAGAACGGCGCCGGCCTCGCCGCCCGCTCCCAGCGTGAAGATGTGCGCGGTTTGCGTTGGCGTGCCGTTCTTTAGGGCGTGTTCGAAGAAGCTGGCGTAAGCGGGCTCATCGAGGCGGTAATCGCTTGCGCGAGCCGCATGGCGCGCCCGTTGCTGCGCTTGGAGCGTGGCATAGGCGCTCGCGATCTCGGCATCTGTCTGCGCCCGGCGAAATTCGGGTGTGCCTTTTTCAGCGAGCAGCCGCGTGCAGCGCTCGGCTTCCTTGCGATATTTTTTTCCCCGCGACGCCAGCAGAGCTTCGACCGTGGTTGACAGCGTTAGCGCATGGCCGGAGTGCCGCGAGGGCAGAAGCCGCGGCAGGAGCGTTAGCGGATTTTGCCGGCCTGAAATGTCGAGCGGCATATTGGTCAGCGACACCGCATCGTAGCCTCTGAGCGCGGTCCTGATCGTAGCCCATAGAACTGTGGCCGCTTCTCGCGTGGCGGGAGCCTGCGGACCAAGAAGGGGCGCGCCATAGTCCGACACGCCGAGCGAGGCAAAGGAGACCACAGTGCGGCGGCCTTCGCGGGTCACCAAGAGCGGCAGCAGCATGGCTAAGCCGCCCGACCTGACATCGGTGACCGCGACCGCCAGCGGCACCGCCCCGCGCTCGGCCGCCAGGTCTTCGTACAGCGGTTTCAGCCACGCGACGCGCTGGAAGGCGAGGCCCGCCGTTTCATGTTCGTGCGCCGATATCAGTGCCAACGCCGCCGCAGTGCCCTCCACGGCGTGCGCAGCGTAGGCTGGTTGGCTGGCCGACTGCGGTGCGACGGCTGGCTCGATGGCCGCGGCTCGGTCGGCCGTCATGATCATTCTGCGGCTTCAGCGGAGACTTGTGCAATGTCGACGACCCGGCCAGGTTGCGATTTATCGAGCGTGAATTCGATCGGCCGCTTGGCTTTGCGGGCTTTCGTCAAGAGACCCGCACGGCGCGCGCCGGCCTGCATGGCAGCCTTCGCCCAAAATGCCGGACCCGATGTCGAACGGCTCTTGGGTGCTAAGTTCATCTTGTTGCGCAAAATAGCGTTGGCGACGTTGATCATCTGCGCGCGGCGGATGCTTTGCGTCCAATACTCGGTCGTCATCGATACGTTGAGACAATCGAGATTTTCGACCCGGTGCGGCGCGTTGAGCGGCCAGTGCAGCATCTCGCCGGCACCGATTTCGAAGACCTTGGCATCGGCGTCATAGGCCGGATCGTAGGGCACATCGACTTCGACTTCGTAGAGTGCCACTTTTTCCAGTTGCTCGGGCGTGAGGAATGGCGCTTTGGCTGGATAAACGAAAACGCGTTTGCGGCCATGCAATTGCCAGAGAGATTGGCCGGGCAGATCCATGTGATAATAAACCTGCGCATTGGGCGATGAAATCAAAATGCCCGACGTGCGATTGTAGGTTTCGTAGCCCGGCACCTGGGCACGGACTTCTTCAAACACCTGATCGAGCACGTCGCGGTAACGCTTGTCGACGGCCGAGACGTTGCGCAGGTTCAGCCACATCCGGCCCTTGGCGATGGCATCGATTACTTGCGTGCCGTTGAGTTCGCCGATATCGCCTTCGCGCCAAAGCCGCCGGTTCGAGCCCTGGGGGCCCATTTCGACAAGAGCATAGTGCGCGCGCGGATAGGCGTTAATCAGCTCGGCCAAGGCTTCGAGCGAAAACAGCGGGTCGGTCGAAAGCCGGTGCTTTAGACACAGCGGTTTGGTTGCCCATTGGGCCGCGTGCTCGGCGTTCCAGTCGGTGAAAATCGGTTGCGACATCGGCTTTTTTTCCTCGCAGTCACGACGAATTATGGCGTGTTCATCTGGCAGTGCGAAGCCGTGCAAGTGACGCGCCATGAAAGCGTCCGAGGAAATCAATATAAAACAAAGGTTTTGAGCCGTCTATTGGCGCCCGTTGTCGCGCAAATTGAAACCCCGGCGTCTCAATGTGGGACCTAATCGAAAGGTCTGTATTCCCGCCCAAGTACGCGGGTACGCGTGCATTGAGCCGGGACCGCGTCCACATTAGCCTGGACGAGACCCCTGTGTGTCTGAGATGTGCTTGAATGGGAGTTGGGCGGGAGACCGTGTGATCCCTGGTGTTTTAAGACCGTGAGCCACCGCCCCGGTCCCGCAGTTTCCGGGAAAAGTTCAGGTGACGGTGCCAGACGATCCGCGCCGGACACCGTTCTCTTCAAAAGCGCGGCTCGCCTAGACTTCTCCGCGGTCGACGCGGCGGGAGAATTCGGTCTGCCCGCCAGACGCCAAGATGCGCGCCTGTTCGACCCAATTTTCGCGCTCGATACGACCCTTGAAATCGAGCAGTTGACTGACGCGGTCGATGTCGGCGCTCGTCCAATTGGCGACCTGCTCATACGCCGTGACGGCGAGCGAGTTGAGTTTCTTTTCGATCAGAACGCCAACGCCTCGGATCCGCTTGAGATCATCGAACGCGCCTGACGCACGCGCGGGGCTCGCGACCGGATCGCCGCGCAGGGCTTCGGAGCGCACCGAACGCAAGTGCGTGAGATCGCGATTGGCGTCGCCGGCCGGTGCCGCCTTCGCCTCGTTGCCCTTGATGGCGTCGGATAGCTTTGCTGGCCGCGCGGCATCTGCGGCTGGCATCGAAGCTGCTGATGCCGCCGCGCTCGCCGCCGCGATGGCGGTTGCAGCTGCTGTTGCAGCGTTGCCGGCAGTTTGCTCTGGTGCCGCCGCGGCCGTTGCCACCGCGGGAGATTGAGCCGACTTAGGCGCCGTTGCAGCTTTGCGGACCTCGGCGAATTTTGCAGCGGCTGCTGTCCGCTCTGCGGTTGCGGTGCGGGCAGATTCGGCGGCCTTCGCAGTGTCGGCAGACTTGGCAGCCTCAGCGGCTTTGCTGATGGCCGCTGCGCGCGCCGTGCCGGCAGCTTTAGCGGCCGCTTTTGCTTCTGGGGTCTCGGCAACTTTCGGCGCTGCGACCGCGACAGCTGCGGTTTCAGCCGCCTTGCTGACGGCTGCGTTCTTGGCTGCCTCCTGCGCCGTGTCAGCCGCACGGGCTGCTGCCGTGGCTTCAAGCTCGGCCGGTGATTTGGCCGACTGGCCGGCCTTCGCCATGGCAGCGGCCTGCGCGGTCAAAGCTGTTTTTCTATAGTCGGCGAACTTGGCGGATGCTGCCGCCGTGCTGGCGATTGCAGTCTTGACCGCATCGGCCGCTTTAGCCGTGTCCGAGGTTCGGGCTAGGGCCGCGAGGCGTTCGATCTCGGCGACGCGCGATGTGTTGACGACGCCCATTTTGGCGGGCGCCTTGGCAGCGGGGGCTGGCTGTGCCGGGGCCGCTTGCGTGGCAGTCGACGCAGCGGCGGCTGCAACGGCAGCAGCAGTCACAGCCGCGGCCGCGGCAGGTGCCGGTGCAGGTGCAGCAGGTGCCGGTGCAGCCGCGACAGCTGGCTGGGCTGCTTTCTGAGCCGCTGCGGCCTGCGCATCGCGAGCCGCTTTGGCGGTTGCTTCGACGGCTTTTGCGGCCTCGACTTCTTCCGGCTCAGGCAGACCGAGACGACGGCGCGTAGAATATTCCGTTTCTGCGCCGCTCGCTAAGATCTTGGCCTGCGCAATCCATTTTTCATCGCTGATGCGGCCGGCAAAACCGAGCGACTGACCCATGCGGCCGACGTCGGCCTCGTCCCAGCCGGCAACCTGCCAGTAGCGATGGACACCCAGCGCGTTGACTCGCGATTGCACGACGGGATCGATGCCCTTGATGCGGGTGAGATCGTC
>JANNUW010000707.1:0-1449 GCA_031414095.1 Hyphomicrobium sp.
TACCAGTTGGCCCGTCTTAGTTTACGCTGGGATGACGGGTTCTAGAGGTCTGAGCGAAACGCGCGCATCCGCGGAAAACTTCGCACCAGCGCGTACCTCGAAAACGCCCACTGTGCTATCCCCCGCGCCATCGTTTGCAGCTGGAGCTCATGATGCACCCCCGACCTCTTGTTATCGCCGCCTTCCTCCTCGTCGCCCCGCCCGCCCTTGCCGCCGAACCCGTCTACGTCGGCACGTGGGGCGTCTCGGCGGCGCAGTGTAAAATCCGCCAAGATCGGCAGGGCGCGCCGATGGTGATCAGGGCGAAGGGCTACGACCAGCACGAGGCGCATTGCAATTTCACGTCGGTGAAGAAAATTGGCGCTTCATGGAGCGTCGCCGCAGCCTGCTCGGTCGAGGGCGACAAACAGAAAGACGCGTTCACGCTCAAAGTCGTCGATGATGCGCTGGTGCTGACGCAGGGCGGCGTCGCGCGAACGTACCGGCGCTGTCGCTGATTTTTGATTGCCGCATCCGGCACGCGTTCCGCGCACCGGATGCGGCGGAAACGACGGCATGAATAGCTCGCCCGCGAAACGTGAGACGAACTCCGGTTACAACCAAACACCTCGAATCAGGTATCTTGCAGCCTGGGCGCTTTTTACCCGACAGGAGCAGAAAATGGCCGACGTCAAGACGATGCTGGTGATGCCGGGGAAGAAGTTCTCGGTCACCAAGGCGGTGAAACGGTTGGCGCAAGTCGCGAGCGGCGTGGCCGCCAGTGCCGGCGTGATTGGGCTGTTCATGGTGGTCAACGGTCTACTGACCGGGCGCGGCACGCTGATGTACTGGCTCAACATCTGGATGGCCTTCATCAAGCGCGGTGATATTTTCGCGACCATGCTGTTGACCGCCGCTACCACCGTGATTTTCATCTATTGGCAGCGCGATAAAGAGCGTAACCGCTAACCGCGGCGATCCTCGGGGCCACTCGGACGAAGGGATCGGCGGGAAATGTGCTAAACCGCATCGACCGTCGTTTCACGCCCGAGGAGACCTGACTGCCGTGTCATCACCGATCAGCGCCGATGATAAGCCTGTCGCTCCCAACGCCATAGTTGCTGAGCCTTCTGCGCCCCTGCCGCCTTCACCCGAGCAGGAGGCCTCCACCGATGCCATCATACTGGCGTCAGCGACCACCGAATGGATTAAGATCGCGGTGCTGATTGCGCGGGCGACAGATGGCTTGCGAGCGCAATCGATGGTCGCGACACCGCCGCTCATTGCGCTGCGTATCTACTCACTGATCGAAAGTGGCAAACTCGATGTCACCGGCAACATGCGCCGCTGGCGCGCCGCCCTCGTGCGTCTGAAGGGGTGATGTTGCTACCGCCTGCGCTTGCATCCACTCATATGTCGAGCGGATGCCGGCCTCGAGTGGGATCGACGCGGTCCAGCCTAGGGCGGTCA
>JANNUW010000708.1:0-1716 GCA_031414095.1 Hyphomicrobium sp.
CGGTGAGCGATACCGGGCCCGGCATTCCGCCCGAGGAGCGCGATAAGGTGTTCGAGAAATTCCACCAGATCGACAATTCGAGCACCAGGACCAAGGGTGGAACTGGGCTCGGGCTGGCGATCGCCAAGGATATCGTCGAGATGCACGGTGGCCGCATCTGGGTGGAGTCAACATTGGGCAGGGGCGCAACCTTCCGCATGCAGCTTCCAGTGCGGGCCGACCCGTCCGAGGCAGGTGCCGCATGAGCAAGCGCATTCTTGTCTGCGAGGACCAGGAGGATCTGCGTGCCATTCTGCGCGATTTTCTCACCGCCTCCGGCTATGAGGTGATTGAGGCCGTCGACGGCGGTGAGGGCGTGGCCAAGGCGCTGAGCCAGCACCCGGACCTCGTGCTCATGGATATCCAGATGCCGGTGCTCGACGGCTACGAGGCGACGCGCCAGATCAAGGCGCTGCCAGGTCTTGCGGGAACCCCAATCATTGCGGTCAGCTCGTTCGCCATGAAAGGCGACGAGGAAAAGGCCCGCGGGTCCGGCTGCGACGACTACGTCACCAAGCCCTACAGCCCGGTAGCCTTGCTGCGGCTCATCCGAGGTTATCTCGGGGAGAAACAATAACGGAAAATGTCCGGAACGGGTCCGGTTTCGGGGTGGGTTGTTAATGGAATAAACTTCCGGTCGGGGTCAAAAGTGCGGGTCAAGTTAGCCGGCTCCGTGCGTTCGGTCTACCTCCGTAAGCTGCCAGTCGAGGAACACACGAGCACCAATCCGCTGCTCCAGGACGGCGTGAGTAGCGGCAGCTACCAGCGGTCTCGGGTGGCCAATCCAGAGTCTTCGTTGCCGATCAGCACCGATGCTGCATGTCTTCGATAGGGCACTGGGGTACGTCCGTTTCCCAAGGGGGCGATTCCAAGGTTTGGGAGAAAACCAATAATATAACGTTATATCAAGAGGTTATGGTTTGGGTTTTGGTGGAGCCGAGGGGACGGCACCGACCCTGAAGATTCAAGCACTTAGCGCTCCCAAACCTCCGCGAATGTCACACTGTCTTGCATAGGGTTTCCCGGTGGACTCCCAAACCTTGGACCGACCGGAGAGCATTCACGCATCGAGGCATACACAATCCGCCGGCTAATCGGGCGCACCCCAACGTGGGTCCGCTATACCACCTATGAGCTGCCCACTTGCTGCACTGCAGCGAAACGTCGGTGTGGGCCAAAAGCCGCCCCAGTAAGACACGGACAATCAGACGGCATGTGCTTTTTGTGTGCGCCATCCGCCAGTAGCACAGGCCCGCCTTTGATGCACTGCAATCAGATCGGCACGAATCTTACAGAAAACGGTCGGTCTTGGGTGATCATCAAGCGCCGCCGCCCTCGTTGACTTCAGCTCGATTCCGGTCGAAGTTGACCAATGCTGAAGTCAGCGCTCATTGCAGATCTGCCTGGAAGCGGACCCAGAAACCGGACTATTCTCGCTGTTTTTCACTGAGAAAACCCCGGATAAGTTGGAGCAGCGCCACCGGGCTGTAGGGCTTCGTCACATAGTCGTCGCAGCCGGAAGCGCGGGCCTTCTCCTCGTCGCCTTTCATGGCGAACGAGCTGACCGCAATAATTGGTGTCGCGGCAAGGCCGGGCAGAGCCTTGATCTGCCGCGTTGCCTCGTAGCCGTCGAGCACCGGCATCTGGATGTCCATCAGCACGAGGTCAGGACACTGG
>JANNUW010000709.1:0-1280 GCA_031414095.1 Hyphomicrobium sp.
ATCTCGGCTTGCTCCGAAATATGAGGGACTTCGGCGGCGTTGGGGGGTGCGTATCCTTCTGGCCGGCTTAGGTGCATATAAAGTTCCCTATGAGAGTGCGATGCATGGGCGGCAGCTCCTGTTGCTGGCGGAGGATGATCATCCGCCCCTTAGCCGTGATCTGCATGAGGGTGCGACAAACATCGGGCGATCCCGACAGCGGCGGTCGTATTGACCCTCCGATCGGGTGTTGGAGGTCAAAGGGCGGAGAACATAAGCCTTGATACCCGCCTCTCCGGCGCGTCAGCCCGTTCCTAAATCAGTCGGGTCAAGCCCGATGGCGGCACTCGCCGACAAGTCGCACATAATGCCGAAGCAGGCCATGTGGCTATGCAATCCACCGGTACATCCATATTTCAGCGGCTTCATCCGGTGTAGCATTCTCCGTGTCTCGCAGAAGAACCAGTCGCAAATCGGCGGACGCGTGGCCTTGTGGATCGAGCGTGAAGAAGCAGCGAATACCACCGCTTCGGGCGTTGCGCTGGATGATAGGCTTGGAAGTTGATCCCGCCGTTGTCGTCGCTACAGCGCTGCGCAAACCATCGTCTCCTGGAAACGCCTCGTAGTCGATCACGAACAGCGGCTTGTCGCCGTTAAGACCAACGCGGGTTTGCATGGCGCGCCGAGCCATCTGCGGTGTGCCGTCGCTCCAGTGCAGTCGGTACGCATAGCGGAACGGTCGCCCTGCCACGAGCGGCTCCGATGGCCGCCAGTAAGCAACAATGTTGTCGCCCCACTCCGCGCCGATCGGAATCTCGACCAATTCGATCGTCCCGGCGCCCCAATCGCCAACCGGCTCAACCCACGCACTCGGCCTTGTTTCGTAATTGGCTTCCAGATCGAAAAATTGCTCATACCGTCGCTTGCGTTGAACGAGACCGAACCCACGCGGAGTTTGCGCGCCAAAAAAGGTGCTTTGGAGCGTGGCGGGGTTCAAAAGGGGACGCCATATGTGTTCGCCATTCGCGGTCTCAATTGCCAGCCCGTCGGAATCATGAACCGCTGCCCGGAAGTCGCGAAAGTTCTGGTGATTGCGCGAATCGAACAGGAACATGCTGGTCAAGGGTGCAACTCCGACACGATCAAGTTTCTTTCGCGGAAAAAGAGTTGCTTGGATGTCCATTATGGTAGGCGAGCCGGCCTGCAGCAGGAAGTGATAGGCACCGGTGACAGACGGACTGTCGAGCAGAGCGTGAATGCGCATTGGTGAAAGCCCTAAGGGCTTTTCGATCCAGAATTTG
>JANNUW010000710.1:0-3631 GCA_031414095.1 Hyphomicrobium sp.
AGCTCCTCGCGCTTGAGGCCGTTGATCTGGAACACGGGCGCCTTTGAAAAATCGAGAGTGCCGAGCTGCTCGCCGATCGCGTTGAGGCGCCTCACGGCGCCGACGTAGTTGTTCTCGTAGTGACTGACGATCAGCTTCTCCGACATGCCCTTGATGCGTGCGGGGTCGCAGCCGAGTGGTTTCATGGCATAGATCATTGTTATTTTCCTCTCTTGGTTCGGCGTCGATGGTTCGCCAACTTCATTGCTCTTCCGGCGGCTTGACGTGGCGGAAGGTCCAAAGCAGGCCCAGATCGTAGGCGATCTTCAGCACGCCGCAGATGATGAGCGGCCAAGCCTCCAGACCCGCGGCAAAGAGAGCGCCGGCAATGGCGGGGCTCAGCGCGGCGGCGAGGCTTCTTGGCACAGAGGTGACGCTGGCTGCCGCCGGGCGCTCGGGCGGCGTGACGACGGCCATCACGTAGGACGAACGCGTCGGCACGTCCATCTGGGACAATGCGGCCCGCACCAGCAGAAGGGCCAGCGCAAGATCGAGCCTCGGCGCCACGGCCGCCAGGATCAGGCAGAGGCTCGACGGAATGTGCGTGAACACCATCGTGTTCACGAGACCGATGCGCTTGGCGAGCCAAGCCGCAACCGGAAATGAGAATGCGGCCAACACGCCGGACCAGAAGAAGAAGAGCCCAGCTGCGGAGAGCGAAAGCCCGAACTTGTTGAACAGCCACAGCGCCACGAGCGATTGAACGGCGAACCCGCCGGCGAAGGCATCGATGCTGAATAGGGCCGCCATCTTGTAGACGATCCGCCGCGACGGGCCGAGTGCGGAGACGGGCTTCTCGTCATGTGGCGTTGTGTCGGCGGGAATCTGGGCATACGCCAAACCTCCCGCGAGACCGATCACCGCGTAAAGCAGGAACATCATCTTGAGGGCCGCCGCCTGCGTGACGCCTAGGTTCGCTAGAAGATCAGGGCTACCGGAGGCCAGCGCTCCGAGAGCCGCAGCCATCGCGCCGATCAGACTGTAGCGCGCGAACATCCGCGTCCGATCATAATCGGCGGTCGCACGCGACAGGATCGTGTGCTCGAGCGGAACGAAGACGCTAACGCTGCCGGCGGAGGGATTGATCGTGCCCAGGAATGCAATGAGAAGAATGACGGCGTAGGTGCTCGACAGGGCGAACGCCACACCGGTGGCGATCATGAGGCCGGAAGCGATCATCAGGAGCTTGCGCTGATCGACCTTTGCACCCAGGAACCCGATGCCCAGTGTCATGAGCGCCGAGCCGAGCAACGAGATTGCTGCGACCACACCGACCTCGAATGCGCCGAGGCCGATCGTCGTCAGATAGACCGGCAGCAGCACGGCAACGAAGCCGTCGCCGAAGTCTCGCAATGCGCGCGCGACGTAAACCGACGTGATGGCATCGCTTTTGGCTGTTGTCTCATCGAGGAATTTGACCAACCGCTGCTGCATTGCTTTCTGGCTCCCGCCAACAATCAATCCGATGCGCTCAACTGCGTGCGTCACCTACGCGCCGAACTTGACGCCCGATACTGCTGCATCGATCCGCCACGCGTCCAGGCTGTGTCAGCGCGCCCCGCAATAACACCTCATTCGAAAAGCTTGACCGGCCCCTTGAGCGCCTTCCAGGCGTAGTGCCCGCCGGCCATGTAGCGGGCGTCGAAACCGGCCTTGCGCAATGTGGCCGCGCTCTGACAGCCGATATGGAAGCCATAGACGCAGAACGTCACGACGGGCTCGTCCTTCGACAATGTGCCAATCCACTCCTCAATGCGTTCCGGATCCCGCCAGACCGCGCCATCGACCATATCTTGCGCGCGCGTGGTGTAGTGGCGCGGACGCGTGTCGACAATTTGCACCTTCTGCCCGGACTTCAGCAAGGCTTGCACATCTTCGGGCGCGATCGATGGCAGGTCCCCGAACTCCGGCTGCTCGAGCGGCCGCGGGGCTGCGATCTTGGCCGCGTCCTGGAAACGAGCTTCGACCGCCGCCCAGTGGATATTGCGCATGAAGGCGGCGATGTAGGCCGTCGGGTTCGCGCCGTACTCCAGGTGATAGGCGTGCTCGTACATGTCGAGGGCCAGGACCGGAATGCCACCGGCGATGCTCTGCGTGTGATCGGTGGCGCTCAGGTTCATCAGGCGACCGTCACGCGGCACATAGGTCAGTATGATCCATCCGGCATCCCCGCCCAATGCCTCGGCAAGTGCGATGAACTCGTCCCGCCAGCGATCGACGGAGCCAAAATCACGGGCGATTGCCGCGGCGATTGTCTCGGGTAGCGTCCGCCCGTCGCCACCGAGGCTGGCGAAGTACAGCTCGTGCAAGAGGGTCGAATTGAGCAGGCCGGTCTGCTCCTGCTTGAGACGGCTGATGACCGGGGCCGGTGTCGTCTTGAGATCGAGGCGCCCGAGCTCCTCGGTGACGATGTTGAGGCGGTTGAGAGCTGCGCCATAATTGTGCTCATAGTGGCTTTCGATCAGTTTCGGCGAGATGCCGTTCAAGGTCCAGGGCCGGCAGAACAGCGGCGCGATGCGGTAGTTCATTTTAGGGTTTCCTCGGAAAAGTCAGCGAATTGACGTCGATTGGTCGTGTGTCAGGTCCAGAACGGTTTCCTGGCTTCATGCTCGGCGTCTTTCCGCGAGACGCCGATGTCTTGCAGCTGTTCGTCGTCGAGGGCTCGCAATGCGCGACGTTGCAACGCTTTCTGGTTCCAGAGGCGAACAGTGCTGGCGAGGGCGCCAATCGCGCGCCTGATCGTTGGTTGCGGCCGCTGCAGCGCGTGCCGGCATGCGCAATCGAACGGGGTCGCGTGATAAAGAATCTCCATGGCTTGGTCTCCTGTGGACGGGCGATCGCCCGTGTGCGACCGATCAATAGGCCGCTGATCCCCTTGCCCGCAAAGCATCGTTTCTCTACCCTGCCCTAGATTTTCTCATGAACTTGGGTCCCCGATGCAGCGCCGCCTACCGCCGCTGAATGCGCTCAAGGCCTTCGAGGCCGCCGCCCGTCATGAAAGCTTCACGCGGGCGGCCGAGGAGTTGTGCGTAACGCAGGGGGCCGTGAGCCACCAGGTCAAGGCGCTCGAAGCCGAACTCGGACTGAAGCTGTTCAACCGCGAGCGTCAGAGACTGGTCATCACGGAGGCTGGCCGGGAGTATCTTGTCGTCGTGCGCGATGCCCTCGATCGGATCGCAATCGGTACCGAGCGTCTTCTGAAGCGCCAGACGTCGGGCGCGTTGACTGTCAGCACGTCGCCCGATTTCGCGGCCAAGTGGCTGGTCAATCGCCTCGGCCGGTTTGCCGAAGCGCATGGTGATATCGATCTCAGGATCTCGGCGACGATGCATCATGTCGACTTCACCCGTGAGGATGTCGATCTCGCCGTTCGGCACGGTGATGGCAACTGGGCCGGGCTCGATGCCGTACGTCTGGCCCCCGAGCATCTGTTCCCGGTTTGCAGCCCGAAACTCGTCGCCGGACGCCGTCGCCTGATCAAGCCGTCGGATGTGCTGAAATTGCCCCTGTTGCATCTTGATACGCGCAAGGACTGGTCGGCATGGTGCGAAGCGGCAGGGGTCGACTATGTCGAGCATGCGCTCGGCCTCGG
>JANNUW010000711.1:0-1068 GCA_031414095.1 Hyphomicrobium sp.
AGAAGTTTTTCGTCGATCGCGAGGGTGATATTCTTCATTCACACAGGATATGTGTAACTGTGGAGGGTTTCAAGGCTGCAGATCGAGGGGCGGTTTACGTCGTTCACGAACTTTTCGGCATACGTAAACTGCCAGCGATGACGTACCGAGCAACGCGAACTCGACTGAAAAAAGACGCGTCCCCAGAATCCTGAGCCCATCTGCGGTTTCTGCGTCAACGCGATCGAAGGCCTGATGCCACCACAGGCTTTGCGCTACGATTGCTGCTATGGCCAACAGCGTAACCACGGCAAGTCCCCCGATCTGCCCGCCAGTCGCGCCCCGACCCACGGCAGCACGAGCGGCAGGCTCACCATCACGAACAAGGCAAGGGGCTGCACAACGAAGTAGAATGTGTTGGACAAACAAGGATCGCCATATGCGAGCAGCTTGGCGAGGTCCATACGCTAGCCCGCCTTCTTCACGGCCTCGGTAATTTTCTTGGCCGCATCCGCAAGGTCATCGGCGGGGATGATCTTGAGGCCCGACGATTTCAGGATTTTCTTGCCGAGATCGACGTTGGTGCCTTCCAGGCGCACGACCAGCGGCACCGTGATCGCCATTTCCTTCGCCGCCGCCACCACGCCCTCGGCGATAATATCGCAGCGCATGATGCCGCCGAAGATATTGACCAGGATGCCCTTTACGGCCGCGTCGGACAAAATAATCTTGAAGGCTTCCTGCACCTTTTCCTTCGATGCGCCGCCGCCGACATCGAGAAAGTTGGCGGGCTCTGCGCCATAGAGTTTGATGATGTCCATGGTCGCCATGGCGAGCCCCGCGCCATTGACGAGGCAGCCGATGGTGCCGTCGAGCTTCACGTACGAGAGGTCATGCTTGGAGGCCTCGATCTCCATGGGGTCTTCTTCGGTGATGTCGCGCAGTGCTGCAATTTCCGGGTGCCGGAAGAGTGCGTTGCCGTCGAAATCGAGCTTGGCATCGAGGCAAACGAGGCGGCCTTCCTTCGTGACCACCAGCGGATTTATCTCCAGCATGCTCAAATCCTTCTCGAGGATGAGTTGGTAGAGC
>JANNUW010000712.1:0-4975 GCA_031414095.1 Hyphomicrobium sp.
CCATCGCACACGGCGGCCAGGCTTGCGCCGTTGCCGAGGTGAGCAAGGATCAATCGACCCTTTGTTGCTGCTGGGTCGCAGATGCGAGCGAGCTCGCCGAGGAGAAACTCATAAGATAATCCGTGAAAGCCATAGCGGCGAACGCCCGCTGCCTCGTAGCGTCGCGGGATTGGTAACATGCTGGCGACCCGTGGCATTGTGCGGTGAAATGCCGTGTCAAAACACGCCACCTGAGGCAATGCCGGATGGCGTTGGAGGATTGCCTCGATCAATTCGAGCTCAAGCGGCAGATGCTCAGGGTCATACGGGGTGATGCGGTGCAATTCAGTTAGCAGCGCTGGCGTGACGCGCTCGGGTACGTTGTGCCCCATCCCATGCACGACCCGGTGCCCCACGGCTTTGACTGAAGCAAAATCCTGCTGCGTTTCGAGCCAGTCTAGGAGAAATGCAACCGCAGAACTGCGACCGCCAGTTTCGATGGCGCGGCTATCGTGGTATTTTCCGGATGCGTCATTGAACGAAAACGTCGTGCCGCTGAGACCGATCCTATCGATTTTGCCGGCAAGCCGCTGCCGCAGGGGTTCGCCCGCCTCGTACACCGCGAACCGGATACTCGACGAGCCGCCATTGATCGTCAGAACTGAACTCGCCAACGCGATTGCGCTTTCTGAACCTTTCAACTGATCACTGATGGACATGTCTGGCTTCTTTTTTATGAATACTGTTGTCACTGCGCCGCGAGCGCGCTGTCGACGATGCTCTGCGCTTCCTCCAAGATTGATTGCAGATGCGCCTCGTCTTTGAAGCTCTCCGCATAGATTTTATAGATATCTTCGGTGCCGGAGGGGCGTGCAGCAAACCAGCCATTGGCAGTGATTACCTTTATGCCGCCGATGGGTGCGTTGTTACCCGGCGCATGATCGAGGACGATTTCGATCTTCTCGCCGGCTAGGTCGGTGGTCTTCACTTGTTTCGGCGAGAGCTTCGTCAGTTTGGCTTTTTGTTCAGGCGCAGCCCGTGCTTCGACGCGATCGGCAAAAGGTTCGCCCAATTCGCGGACGAGGTCGCGATATAAGTCGCCGGGATCACGGCCGGTGCGCGCCATGATTTCCGCCGACAGCAACGCCGGCACAATGCCGTCCTTGTCTGTGGTCCACACCGTGCCGTCCCTGCGCAGAAATGAGGCGCCGGCGCTTTCCTCACCAGCAAAGCCAACTGAGCCGTTTAACAGGCCGCCGACGAACCACTTGAAGCCGACCGGCGTCTCATAGAGCTTGCGCCCCAGCCGTTTTGCCACCCGATCAATCAGCGCGGTGCTGACCACGGTCTTGCCGACCGCTGCGGCCGGGCTCCACGGCGGCCGATGCTGGTACAGATAGTCGATCAGCACCGAGAGGTAGTGATTGGGCGCCAGCAATCCGCTACGGCGGGTCACGATGCCGTGCCGGTCGTGGTCAGTATCGCAAGCGAACGAGATATCGTAGCAGTCCTTTATGTCTATCAAGCGCTGCATCGCGTAAGTCGAGGATGGGTCCATGCGGATTTTGCCATCCCAGTCCACGGTCATAAAACGGAAGGTTGGATCGACGGCCTCGCTGACGACGGTGAGATCGATCCCGTAGCGCTCCGCGAGCGGCGCCCAATAGTGGACGCCGGCGCCACCGAGTGGATCGACGCCCATGCGAATACCGGCGCTGCGGATCGCATCGAAGTCGATCATGTGACCGAGATCACGCACGTAGCCGGTAAGAAAATCGTGCGCGTGTATACTTGCAGTGCGGTGCGCCTGCGCGAATGGGATGCGCTGCACTCTTTCAAGACTATCAGCGAGCAACGCATTGGCGCGATCCTCGATCCAGTTGGTGTGGCCGTTATCTGCCGGGCCGCCGTTTGGCGGGTTGTATTTGATGCCGCCATCGCCGGGCGGATTGTGCGACGGCGTGATGATGATGCCGTCGGCCAGCCCCGAGGTGCGGCCGCGGTTGTAGACAAGGATCGCATGCGATACCGCTGGCGTCGGCGTGAATTCACCGCCCTTGGAGACCATTGTTTCCACACCGTTGGCGGCCAGCACTTCCAGCGCGCTCTCAAACGACGGCTGTGACAGTGCATGGGTATCAATGCCGATGTAGAGTGGACCGTCGATGCTCCGGCTCTTGCGATATTCGCAGATCGCCTGGCTGATCGCCAACACATGCCATTCGTTGAAGTTGCGCTCGAACGAACTGCCTCGGTGTCCTGAGGTGCCGAAAGCAACGCGCTGCGCGGGTACGTTGGCATCGGGCCGCAGGTCGAAATAGGCTGCGAGCAGCGCCGGTACGTCGATCAGCATTGACAGCGGCGCTGGTTTACCGGCGAGCGGACTAAGTGTGATACTCATCAGCGCCTCGCCCGCAACGCCGGTTCAGCCGAAAGTTAGAAGCTAACAGTGCGGGACTTGTAGGTCGGCCTTGGCGGTGCACATCACAAGCTAAAGCGCCAGGAGTAGCAACCGGCTGTCCAATGTGTTGAGTTGCTAGTCTCCGCCAGCCTTGATCGAGTATGCGGTGCTGGCTGCTCACGGGTTCCGGCGCTGAACGGCCAAGCCTACGATGCCCGCAACGACCACGACGAACAGGAGCATGCCTAGCCCTCCGAAGCCGCCCATTCCCCAACCCATTCCGTCAAAACCGTCCATCATATCTCACCTTTTACGTAAATAGTTTTGAAGCACTGCAATCCGGCGTCCGCCGGAATTCAGCGGATGCCGATTTTTGCTGGGCTTACTTCATCATGCCCATGGCTTTATCCATTTGCATCATGCAGCCTTTCTCGTCCTTCTTCGCCATCATGTCCTTGGCCATATCCATCTCCTTCATGGCTCCTGCCTTCTTGGTGGCGTCTGTCATTTTCATCATAGAATCGTGCATTGTCTTCATGCTCGCGTCAGAACAGTCCATACTTTTCGTGGCATCTGCCGGTTTCGTTTCGGCTGTTTGGGCTACAGCTGGACTAGCAACCAGCAATGCGGTAGCCACAGCGGCGTAAGCGAGTGAATTGCTTATAGTCATGGTGGTTTCTCCTGGGGTTATCACTGATATATTGATCAGAACTCAGTCAAATGCCTTGGGCTCAATGGCTTCGCGATCTTCGCCAGGGCCCAGGTGCGTCTTGGCGAATTCGAAAGATCCAACCGTCTGGCGCGACGGCCCACAGACGTTTGTCGCAAGGCCTATTTTCCCTTTACCTTCAGCCAAGTATCAATAATGACAATTTCTTTCTCCTGCGCCGTTACAATGTCCTGCGCCAGTTTTTTGACTTCTTGATCTTTGCCGTTGGCGAGAACAACTTTCGCCATGTCGATGGCGCCCTGATGGTGCGCTCTCATGTGGCTCATGAAATCCTTGTCGGCGTCGCCGGTGAATTTCATCATCGGCATGCCGTCCATCATCTTAACCATCGCAGCCTTATAGTCTTTGGTGGACGCGGAATCGCCCGGGTCGGGGGCCATCATTTTCATGCCCATACCCGGCTTCATGTCCATACCTGGCATGGCAGCTGGATCAGCAGCGAGGGCTGCGGTAGTTGCGAGCAGAGACGCCACTGAAGCCAGAAAAACGTGTTTCATGTTGATATGGACCTTGTTTTAAAAGTGTTTCGAACGCCTATAGAGAGAAACCGGCGATGGCCGCTTTAGTTCCCAAACGACCTGTCGGCACAGATCAAGACCGCAGCCGGTCGTACCAATGCGGCTTTAAAAGCTCGAGAAAAACGACAACGGCGATACCGGCGCCCAGTGCCAACGCAAGATCATTGAAATGCAACGGCCCGAAGCGAAAAAGGTTTTTGGCAAAAGGCCAAAGAAGTGTCAGCCCTAGCATTGCTGTGACTGCGGCAAGTATCCATGCGAGGGCTTTATTTGGCCGCTGGAAAGCAACGAGCAGCGAAGCGCTAAAAGAGCGGTTGACTAAGATAAGTCCTACAGTCGCCGTAACCAGCGCAAAAAATGTCAAGGCGCGCACTTCGGCTTCCGGCATGCCCTGCCACGATGAATAGATAAAGATCGCGGCGACTAGTGCCAAGGCGACAGCCCCCTGCAAGAGGCTCCATTCAATAAGCTGTCTGGAAAACAGTGGCTGATTGGGGCCATGCGGAGGCCGGCGCATTACGTCATCCTCCTCTCGCTCCGCTTCGAACGCGAGTGAACATACTGGATCCATCACCATCTCCAGGAACGCAATATGCATCGGGCCGAAAAGGATGGGCAAGCCAAGCAACAACGGCAAGAGCGCAAGTCCTGCAATCGGCACGTGCACAGCAAAGATGAAGCTGATCGCCTTGCGCAGGTTATCGTAAATGCGGCGGCCAAGCCGGATGGCCTTGACGATCGAGCCGAAATCGTCGTCGAGCAACACGATCGACGACGCCTCGCGCGCCACGTCCGTGCCGCGTCCGCCCATGGCAATTCCAATATGCGCCGCCTTGAGTGATGGCGCATCGTTGACACCGTCTCCCGTCATGGCGACGATCTCGCCGTTGGCCTTAAGTGCGTTGACAATCCGCAGCTTCTGTTCAGGCATGATACGCGCGAATACAGTGGTTGTGCGGACGCACTCTGCCAACTTTGCATCGTCCAGTTTTTCAAGCTCTGTGCCGGTGACGATGCTGTCCGCATCGATGCCCGCTTGCTGGCCGATGGCTTTTGCCGTCGCGGGGTAATCACCCGTGATCATAATCACTTTGATCCCTGCCGACCGGCAGTCACGGACCGCTGCTGGAACACTCGCGCGCAATGGGTCGGCTAAACCAACGAGCCCTAAGAACTCAAAGACGAACTGATGTTGCGACTCTGGCCACGATTCCCCAATGTGAGACGCGCGTGCGATGCCCAGCACCCGCAGGCCCCCTGTAGCCATAGTATCGACGGACTGAGTGATTGCTATGAGTTCAGCGTTGCTGAGGCGGCACAATCCGGCGATGGCTTCCGGCGCGCCCT